>JBAXPW010000132.1:0-1513 GCA_037132015.1 Candidatus Roizmanbacteria bacterium | reverse complement strand
TTGGGGCAGGAGCAGCGTTTGATACGAAGATAGGGATGTTTTCTATCTATTATGCCTTGGGAAGTGAGTTCTCGCAGGCGATTTCGTTTAAGCAAGGGAAGATACATTTTGGGTTTACGAATACTTTTTAGGGAGTAGGGACGAAAGTATTTAGTTGGGGAGTTAGTGAAAGTGGGAGGTTGGTGGTTTTATACATCTGATGTAGTGATTATTTATTAGAAAGTTTTAAGGGTTCATAGCGGAGTTGCGTTATGTGTTTATATATATTTAAAAAATAAATGTGAAATTGAAAAAGGAAGCTATGAGAATGCAAAAGGAAGCTATGAGAATGTAAAAGGAAGCTATGAGAATGCAAAAGGAAGCTATGAGAATGTAAAGGGAAGCTATGAAAATGTAAAGGGAAGCTATGAAAATGTAAAAGGAAGCTAAATATTACTAAGTTTATACTATAGATACATGATATTATTACAAAAAAAATAAATGGGTTTAAATCGCAAAGATGGGTTTGATATATATTGATATACAAATAGATATATACATATAAGGTTTATATTATTTTAAAAAAATATACCTATATATATATCAAAATAAAAAAAAATAAAAATAAATTTGCTTTTACATTGTATTTATGAGTACATTTGTGAAAAAAAAATAACTTAAAACATTTATCATTATGACTACAAAAATTGAAGACATTGGATCAGCTTCGGTTGTTTTGAAGAATACTCTTGAAACCATACAAGCTGAAGTGGAAGATTACGATCCTACCTTTACGGAGGATTGGATTACGGATACATGGGATCCGGCAATTACAGATGCTTTGAATATAACATCTACAAAGGGTTTGATAAAAGAACATAAGGATGTTACTAAAGAAAGAAATTTCGATATGGATACTTTGATACCAATATCGAAGGATTTGGAGTATAAAATTAAATTGTGTATAAAAGCAGGCACGATTACGAATACGTTGGGTTCGTTTGGATTGGCAGATTTTAGAAAGAATATCAGAGAAAAGAAATTTGATGGTTTTCATTTAGCTTATGTTGTTACAATAGGTAAGGTTAATGATAATCATACGGCTTTGATTGCTAAAGGTTTTACAGCAGATAAAATAACAAGTATCACAACAATGCATGATAAAGCTCAAACTAAACAGAATTTGAATTTGAGTTTGGTGGAGCAGATTAATAATTTAAGCGAAAGTAATCAAGATACTATAAATATAGTTATGGGGTATAATACTATGGTTATGGATGTGATTAAGGCTTATGCAAATTCAATTGATGATAAGGAGTTGGAGAAACGGGTGAGTTGGAGTGCGATTATGAAACATGTTAGACAGACACCGGTGAAGAAACCGAGAAATCGAAAGTTGAAGGTGAATGGAAGTATCGTTTTTAGAACAAATATGGATGATAAGAATTTGTTGCAGATGACGTTGTTGACGGATGTGAAGGTGATTGTTTATCGGACGAAGTTGAAGAGTACGGTGCTGACGGATGGGTTGGAG
>JBAXPW010000131.1:0-1919 GCA_037132015.1 Candidatus Roizmanbacteria bacterium | reverse complement strand
AATTATTTAGTTTTGATATAGTTTGATGTATGACATTTTCATTTCGGTTTGACAACTGAGATGATTACACCAATTATTCTCAATAAAACATTTTGATTATTTCTGGAGGCGATGAATCATTACCTTTCAAAAGAGCTATATGGTCAAAAGTTGTTGATATATCAAAATTGAGTATGGTAGCTTCTTGATAGGCAGTTGTATACAAATTATTGTCAAATTCATCATATTTATTTCTAAAATATCCGAGTGTTATGTGTGGATTAAATTTATATTCTTTTTGCGAATAAGGAGCGAGAATTCCTGTATGTAGCGTATTGTAAAGATCAATAATTTTTTGGATTCCATTTGATACAATCAAAAAAAGGTAATCGTCAAACGATTTTGTAAGTCCATGAAGTCTGATTGGAAACGGTTCAATGTGTTTGATTGAGGTTTCAATATGGGATATGAGTTGATCTTCTGAAATATCAGAAATTGGAGATACAATTGTAATGTGGGTATTTATTTTTTCCTAACTTGGATCGTACTTTTTTTGAAACAAACTAATTTTGTTTGATGATATGTTAGGAAAAAAACTACCGCCAACTTTTCCATGAATAGAGTATAACTTGCGTTTATATTTTCCCTACCAAGTCAATTCCTGGTTTAAGGGTTTTGGCACCTGGTTTCCATGATGCAGGACACACTTCACCATTATGTTTTGAGACATAAATAGATGCTTGCAATTGACGCAAGATCTCGTCTATATTTCTTCCAATTGAGTTGTCATGAATTGATGCAGATTTGAGAACTCCTTCAGGATTTATGATAAATGTTCCACGCAAGGAAAGACCCTCGTCTTCAATATATGTGCCAAAGGCTTTAGAAATTGATCCTGTTGGATCTGCTCCCATTGGATACTCAATTGTTTTGATTATTGGGGATGAGTCATGCCATGCTTTATGAGTGTACATGGTATCTGTACTAAAAGAAATAATTTCAGCACCTTCTTTTTTGAATTCTTCATATTTATTTGATGCATCTCCGAGCTCCGTAGGGCATACAAAGGTAAAATCTGCAGGGTAAAAAAGAAGTACCAACCATTTTCCTTTATAATCTACGAACGATTTTTTACTAAATTTTTCATTTTGAAAAATATCAAAGGGTGTGTTTGGAACAAATGTATTTATTGTAATCATAAGGTTAATATACAATATTTAGTAACAATATTCCACTTTGATAATGATATAAAAGTGGAGTTTAAAAAATGCATTTGATAATTAGATAATTGAACTGTTATTATGATATTAGTAGTTAATAATAATTTTGAAATGATTAATAATCAGTCGAATAAAATATTCCCATATAAAAAAATCATCATAGTCTTGACTATTGTTATGGTTGTTCTTATTTGTAGTATTGCATATTTGTTAATTAAAGAAAAACAAACTACTGTTCCGAAAGTGAGCTCATCTAAATATGAGAAAGTATTCTTTGAACATAATCAAAAAAAATCATTTGCAGCGACGTACATATCATCTTCAAGTAAAACTATATATCAAGCATCGTCATCGGGGGAATTGGTAGTTAGAGAATATCTTGATAGAATAAAATCAGTACCATCCTATCAAAATATTTTTCCTGAGAATTTAGTAGATTTTATAAAACTCAGGTTAAGTAAGTCGGTTCCGGATGAAGTAAATACAACACACTATTATTACACCCAATACATAAGTAATACTCCAGTATTTGGTAGTAGTTTTGATGTACATGTGCGTAATGACAATGAGATATACAACATATCATCCACATTGCTAAACAATACTTCGCCTATCGCTACACCCTCAGCAACTATCAACTTTATGAATATAATTAAAAATCATCTTGGGATACGCACCCCGTTCCCTGTACCAGTTAACACGCTAAATAGAACATCCTAA
>JBAXPW010000130.1:0-2090 GCA_037132015.1 Candidatus Roizmanbacteria bacterium | reverse complement strand
CATAAGGATATTAAGAATAAGTATCCGGATGCTGTATTGTTAATCAGGGTATGTGATTTTTATTTCAATAAAATTTATTAAACCAATCGTGCTTTTTTCCAAACAGATTTTGGCTAAATTACTTTTTGATGTGCTGGAGTTACATAGTATTAATTACAATGAGTTTTTACAGGCATTATTCTTGGAATGATTGATTTTATAATATCACTACACTACAAAGCGAATATTTTTTTAATTTTGTAATGCCAAAAGAAGCGGAATTAGGCTCTGCTGGAGAGCAACCTAACAGGAATATTTTGGCTGACTGGAATGGTCAGAGGGGGATATTTTCTCCCTCTTTTTTTGGAGTAATATCATTCTGGTTATGTATGCCTAAAAAAACTCCACACTATAAAAAGTTTTTCCAGTTTTTCTTATTGGGTTAAGAGTAATAATTAGCTAATCTGTACATAAAGAAATCAGTATCTCTTACTCCATAATTAGAGGTAATAAATCGTTGTATCTTACCATTGATTGCCTCTGCTTTAGCATTAGTATTTCCATTTATAAAATAGTTCAATATTTTTTGTTCGTTGTTACCAATAAGACGAATTAGATTTTCTATTTCCGGTAGTTTTTGCTGTTCTGCTACTTCATACCATTCAATGAGTTCTTTCTCTAGTTCCCATTCTTTTTTACCTATGTTTTTTCTATCTAACCAATGTCTTAGTTGCTGAGTAAGTTCATAAGTTATTTTCAAAGTTGGAAATGTTTCAAATAACAATTTCGCTCTTTTTTGTTGTGTGAAGGTCCATGTCGATTCCATTTTGAATAACAAATATCTGCTTCTGGTAAGCATCTCAATTCGGGTTTCTCCATTGGACAACTTGGTAGCCTGTTCTACCTCGTGCCTTTGTTTCTTGCTTACGGGTAAGGTACTTAATTCTTCTTGTTTTAAACGTAATCTCATGGACTGTACTGATTCCACAATATGCTTGACTACATGGAATTTATCGGCTATAATAGTTGAATGTGAAAAACTTTCGGTGCAAAATGCTTCATAGGTGGGACTAAGGTCAAGAGTGATTTCTTTCACTACATTTTTGTTGTCCATTTTATCTACCAGATTATTCAATTCATCAACCCGTAAAGTTTCTGCCAGCAAAGCTATCTTACCTGTCTGTCGATTGGAAAATACTGTGTAAAACTCATCATCTATCATTTTCTCGTCTATAGCCATCTCTGCTCCAAGATTCTCCGGCTTTAATATTGGAACTATCTTTTGTTTGTTATCGCTACCAATAAAATTGTTTTTACCCCACTCTCCGCTGGAAACAGCCTCTGGAAATCCACTCAAACATTCCCGATACCACGTATAAATGGTTTTGCCGGGTATTTGAAAAAATGCACCAATGGTTGAAAAATTGACTGGACTTCTATCTATCAATTTCTTTTAAAAAAGCACTAAATTCTTTAGTGGTTTTCATACCTGGAAGATGAAGGTCATACTCATTTGTATAATCCTTATTACTACCTATTCCTTTCCATCTTCTACGATGCAACTGTAGGTATATCTTCTTTAAAGAAAAAGCATTGCTCATCAGACTGATAGGATTGCAAAATCCATCTAAAATTACTTCCTTGCCCACAAGTTCTTTTGGTATCCTTGTTTCTTTTTCAAATAAATCTATAATCCATTCAGATGGATGATCTTCAATATTTGCAACATCAAAGTCTTTTAAATATTCTTGAGGAATAAGAATAGTGGACATCATTCCAAGTAACTCCTCTTGTGTTGATTTTTGTCTCTTCATAATCCTATATTATGATTACAAAGATACACCCAGCACATCAAAAAAAGAATTAGCCCAGATTTTGAGTGTATAGTCAACTGAGCATCAATATACTTTTTTAGTTGTTCAAAAGTCATATCCTGTATTTCAGAACTGATACTATCCCTTATCTCACGCAATTGCTCAACGGGAGATTCTGCATTTACTTTTTTAACTGTTTTCATATTTCTAAAATTCCTCTTGTTGTTTTTATCTTGTCGATTAAATATTGGAAAGGTATTTTTTGACCAACTGCATTTTATATCGATTATTTTATTA
>JBAXPW010000129.1:0-2141 GCA_037132015.1 Candidatus Roizmanbacteria bacterium | reverse complement strand
GTCACCTCTAAATCATTTATTCTCATTTCTTTCAAGACACGTATTTTATTTGTTATACCAACTTTCTTTAATTCACCAATTACTGTTTTACTTACGCTCTTTTTATTATCTATTCCTAACTTCACTGCCGAATACCCGTCTTTTTTTATTGTCTTAACACCTACTACAAAACAACCAGTAGCATCTAAGAACGTAATTGGTATTCTTTCTCCCGAAGTAGTAATTGTCTGGCTTTGTCGAATCTTTTTTGCCAATGTGAAACCTAACATATTTTTCTAAAAAATAACACTACCTAATACTTTCTGCACAATGATGAAAGTTTTTTATAACTAGTGAATTATACTACAAGGCATACTCAAGGTCAACACTAAGCCTTACATTTTCACTTCAACTTCTACACCAGCGGGTAATTCTAAATGCATTAACGAGTCTATAGTTTGATTAGTCGGATTTATGATATCGAGAAGACGTTTGTGCGTTTTTAGCCCAAAGAACTCTCTCGAATCTTTATCAATAAATGTAGACTTATTTACTACAAATACTTCTTTTTTTGTTGGTAAAGGTACAGGCCCAACTATTGATGCTCCTGTTTTAACAGCAGTATCTATAATCTTTTGACATGTTTCATCAACAAGTCTATGATCATATGATTTTAAACGTATTCTTATTCTTCCTTTAGGCATACTATAAAAGTGCAATTAGTATCAACAATTTAATTAATCAAAATTTTATTCTCACCAAAACACACAAGTCTTGATAAGTTCTAAAATCATATTACTTTATGATTTTTGTTACCACACCTGCTCCGACTGTATGTCCGCCTTCACGTATCGCGAACTTCAATCCTTCTTCCATTGCGATAGGATAGATAAGTTTTCCTGTGATTTTGATATCATCTCCAGGCATAACCATTTCTACTCCAGTTGGAAGTCCTAATTCACCTGTTACATCTGTTGTTCTAATATAAAATTGTGGTCTATATCCTGTGAAGAATGGTGTATGACGACCGCCCTCTTCTTTTGTAAGAACATAGATTTGAGCTTCAAATTCTGTATGTGGCGTAACACTATTTGTCTGCGCCAATACTTGTCCACGTTCTACGTCTGTTTTTTCGATACCTCTAACGAGCAATCCAACATTATCTCCTGCCCTTGCTTCGTCTAAAGTCTTTTTAAACATTTCAATTCCTGTAACAACTGTACTTCGAGTATCTTTAACTCCTACTATCTGCACTTCTTGATTGAGTTTAAGAACTCCTCTTTCAACTCTACCAGTAACAACTGTTCCACGACCTTGAATTGTAAATACGTCTTCAATAGGCATCAAGAATGGTTTTTCAAATGGTCTTAATGGCTCTGGAACATATTCATCTACTGCTACCATCAAATCTTGAATTGCTTTTACTGATTCTGGGTCATCTGCAAGTGCTTTAAGTGAAGATCCTTTGATTACTGGAACAGTATCACCAGGATATCCATACTTTGTCAACAAATCACGCACTTCCATTTCAACTAATTCTATGATTTCTTTATCTTGAACCATATCTACTTTATTAAGATAGACAACAATTGCTGGTACATTTACCTGTCTTGCTAATAGAATATGTTCTCGAGTTTGAGGCATTGGACCATCTGGAGCGGATACAACAAGTATTGCACCATCCATTTGCGCTGCACCTGTGATCATGTTCTTGATGTAATCTGCATGTCCTGGAGCATCAATATGTGCATAATGTCTTTTTTCTGTTTCGTATTCTGAATGATGAATATTGATGGTAACTCCACGTGCTCGTTCTTCTGGTGCCTTGTCAATATCTTCATATTTAAGAAATTTTGCTCCACCAACTTTTGAAAGAACATAATGAATAGCTGATGTAGTCGTGGTCTTACCGTGATCTACATGTCCAATAGTTCCGATGTTTAAATGTGGTTTATTTCTTTGAAAAACGCCATCTGCCATATTAGAATAAAAATTGTTAAACGACTAATTATATATAAAAACAATGAAAATGCAAGAGAATATATACTCTTGTTGGTATGAATACAATATTATATGTTGAGAAGTAAAATGTCAAGTTGTTCTTAACGAATATCAGACCGAAATGTTAATGTCATAGTATACCGAAATGAAAATGTCATACC
>JBAXPW010000128.1:0-2158 GCA_037132015.1 Candidatus Roizmanbacteria bacterium | reverse complement strand
AACTTTCGTGTTATGTCTGCCTAAAGTTGCAAACCTGTGTTATTGGGGTATATATATGGTGTTCAAGCTCAAATAATTGTGACTCGAAAAGGCGACGCTTCTACAACCGTAATAATCCCTGATATACAAGATTCACAATTTTATAGTGGAAGATTGATACACAGACGTGATGCAATAGTGCCATATTGGATACGTCAAAGAGGTTATACAGCAGTGAATAATCCTATAGTAAATAGGGATACGAGCGATCTATTAAGTGCATCACCTGATATATTTGAAATGCTTGTTGAGTTAGAATCAATGAAAAAGGTAACCAAACATAATGTAATATTGTTGTCTCGTTCTGATGAGGATGAAAGTGAGAGCTATTTTATGAGAACAGTGAATATTATGTGCGGTTTTCAGCAAGGAACTGAAGACACGCCATCAAAAACAGTGGTACGAACTGGTTTTGTGCCTATTCTTCCCCTACCACATTATATTGCAGAATAATTTTTTAAGTATGAACTATTTATTACAAAAAGTAATTATATCTTTTAAAGTTAAAAAACTACTCGGGTGAGTTACCCCACTTATGTGGTTTGTATATGTTTGTAATTGTGCGAATAAATTAGGATTTAAATATTTCAACACGTCTGATGCACTAGAATATCCCCAACTATTACCTGACATTATTCCGTTGTCGGTAGTTTGATGAGGATAATCCCATTCAGTTAAACCATCTAATTGTCTAAAAAGTGGATATGTATGATCAGAAGATGATGGAGTACCATTCCATATTCCATTAATATCTAGACCATTGATATTAGCAATAGTCATACACATTTCTTTTTGACGAAGAGCATTAATTAGAGGGTGAGGATATATACTTTGAATATCTATTCTTGTTGGTTCAGCAATTGCTACGGGAAATAATCCTTCTCTATGAAAGTCTGCTTCACCATCAGTAGAAGGGGCGTAATTAGTATCTATTACCATAGCTTTACGAGGACTTATTGGGATTACATTTTGATAGTCGATATTCTTACAACATACCCCATTTCCATCACGAACGATAGTGGTAGATAATGTAGTTGATTGTCCCATAGCCTCATCGGTACGATATCGTGTAGGCGAAAATCTACTAATTGTTATGTTTCCTCTTTCACTTTGTATACCATTATAAGTCATAAGTACATTTCGTGTTGGCTTTAGCGAAAGTATATCAATTCGATTGCCATCATTTCCATGAAAACAGATACTAATTGAATCGTCGCGAGAAAGAGCTACTGTAACTATCTCATATGCACACTGTTCTGGGTTAAAATAAACAGTATTTTACTTTGCACTTGTGTCTAGTGCTGTATTTGCGTATTTTAAAACTTCTTCAACAAGAGCGTTAGCAAATAATTGCCTGTTTGCATATGCTACTTCCGCTTCAGAAGGAAAAGAATGAGGAACAGTCAATTCTCTCATATACATATCATGAAGAACAGTATTTATCGCTGGGATAAAAGGACTAGCACCTTGCAATCTAATAGAATGGCCATCGATATAAGGTCCGTGATCAGGAAAAGTTGTATCATAGATCCACCTACCATGATTATAATTACCATCTACGCCCAATCTCACCAAATCTGGAGAAATACGAATACTTGTATTTTGTGTTAAGTTAGATATGCTAGTTTCAAGACTCATAGTATATTATACATATTGTATACTCATATGTCAACAGTATGACACAAAGCCAAACATTATACTATTGTGTATATTAATTATAATTAATAGCAAACTTATAGCTTATGCGATACGGCTTATATACCTCTAGAATTTTTGGAAACCAATTTTCTAATATAATTCAAAGTTTGAGGTGTGTCATTACTTTACAAATACTATTATGTTGTGAATAAGAAAATGCATCAATGCTAATTCTTATATATATTTCTCTGATTTTGGTCTGAGAAAAAGAAAAAAATGAGTATAAGCATTATTTAGTCGAAAAAGTGGATTGAAAATATTATAGGGAAAAGGTCAAAATTAGCGTTATTTCAGTAAACTATTAATATCAAATAATTTGTACTGTTGGCGTCTCATTTTTGAGTCTGTCAATAGGTATCGTGTATATCAATACACAAAAACGAACAGGACTGCGGAAAAATTAATAACTCATAAAAACACA
>JBAXPW010000127.1:0-2172 GCA_037132015.1 Candidatus Roizmanbacteria bacterium | reverse complement strand
AATAAAGATGAAATATTTGAAAAGCGAACAGAAATATCATCGGCTACAGCTGAAAAAAGAGATGAAATAAAAAATGAAATAAAAGATAAAAAATTGCTTATAGAAAATAAAAAAATAGAATTAGAAAAAAACAAGATTGAAACTAAATTAAAACTTGATCAAAAAAAATTAGAGCTTTGTAAAAAAGTTTCTGAAAATGTAACACAGCGAATAATTAAGTTTAATGGAAATAAAGATAATAATATCAATTCATACACAGAATTGAGAAAAAAAGTAGCAAATGAAATAGTTAAGCTTTCTGTAAAAGGAAAAGATGTGACCAAACTTAAAGCAGATTTGGTAATATTTGATCAAAAGATAAAACAATATACAAGTGACTACTCAGCCTTTATAGTAACTCTTAAAGGAACTCAGAAAGAAACATGTGGTGATGCAACAGGAGTATATAAAACAAAAACAGAAGAAGCCCGAAAGGCTCTTGAAACAGCAAGAAATAGTGGAGTAGAAGCGCGTAACTTTTTCTTGACAATAATTAAGCCTCAATTGGTCGCATTTAGAGCAGAGTTAACACCATCAATAGTTTCTCCATCAATCGTTATTACACCGGGAAGTTGATATTAGCTAAAGAATTCGTATTCTTTGACGCATAATAATCATTTTCACCCTGATTTCATCGCCTATTCAAAGCAGATTTGGGTGTAAATAAGACAACCTCAGATAGGTTTTATTATTTATTCCAACTGAAACATACCATCTTTATATATCACTCTTTCACTTCCATCTTGGAGAGTGGCGGTTACTGTCCTATTTGTTGTTGAGATGATATCTGTGTGAACAACACTATCGTTATATCCCAATTCTTCCCAGTCTTTTTCTGTCATCTTTGACATATCTCCATCGTAACTATCATGATATGACATGCCTAAAGCAATATGAGTATTGCCATATTCGCCACCAACATTTTCATCAAATAGTGTTTCAGCCATAAATTTAGTGATACGACTAAAACGTTTATCAGTAAGGCTAAATTCACCGATTTTATTTGCTCCTTCAACAGCGATCATATCTTTCAAAAGTTGTTCATTTTTATCTGCTTTTGCGTCGATAACTAGACCATCCTTAAATTTAATTTCTATGCCTGTTACCAAATTCCCGTATCTGTATAATGGTTGATTAAATTTGACCCATCCGTTTGTTCCTCGCCAATCAGGTGAGATGAATAATTCAAATGAAGGAATATTGCGTCCTGATCCTCCCATCCACAAACGATGAGCGCCAAGTTTTACTTCAAGATCTATATCATCACCCTTGATATGAACTTTTTCAATCTTCAATGTATTCAATTTCGCTTTAATATCTTCAAGATCGACAAATAATTGTTTCCACTTTGCAACAGGATCTGCAACATCGAGGTAACATGCCTTTATGATCTGATCCCAATATTCTTCTTCTGTCATACCGACTTCTTTTGCCATAGCGTCGGTACCGTATAAAGCTAAAGTCCATGTAAATTTTCCTGCATTTTCTTTATCACGTCGTGCATTCATATAAAATTTTGCACCTTTACTTCGCTCTAATATCTTTTTACTTTCTATACTTTCCAACTCATGTTTATCAGCTTCTGAAATAATTCCAATTTGATGATCACATATCTTTACCCGTTCCAACATGTAGTCTTTAGGATAGAATAGGAGTTGTTCTTCTGATGCCTGTTCATAAAATGACTTAGAAATTCCATCAGGTGCATAGGTGAGGATCATATGACCTCCTGCTTCTAATATAGATTGTTGAAGTGGGAGTAAAAAAGGTTTTGCACTTTCTGAGATAACAACGCTCACAACATCACCCTTTCGTATTCCTTCACCACTCCATAGTGCAAACTTCACTAATACATCGGCATATTTTTTAAGCAATATTTGATCTGGGATATACATACAAATTTAATAGAATAAAGTTATAATCGTAAAATGATATGTAATTATATCATTTCTTGAATGTAGTGACTTGATCGCTGAATTCTAAGTCGAATCCGAACAGCTAGTAAGGAAACTGTTAAAAACTTCGTTAGGTGTACGATATTGTAACACCTTTCTAGGTCTATTGTTAAGCTCTTCTACCACTTATCAGACCGATATGTTAATGTCATAGTATACCGAAATGAAAATGTCATAC
>JBAXPW010000126.1:0-2200 GCA_037132015.1 Candidatus Roizmanbacteria bacterium | reverse complement strand
AGGGGAGTTAAATTTAGCTTAAGTGGTGGTACAGTGGCGAGGGTTCATATCCATGTGCGTAATGACAATGAGATATACAACATATCATCCACATTGCTAAACAATACTTCGCCTATCGCTACACCCTCAGCAACTATCAACTTTATGAATATAATTAAAAATCATCTTGGTAATGGCGTTAGTAATTTAAAAACTATAGAACAGGAACCCATGATTTTGAATAAAGAGCTATTGGGATTGGAACAAGATGAAACAAATTATTATGTTATGAGAATTCATATTAAAGCATCTCGAGAACAATTATTCATTGATAGAAACTATTTTATCTCAGCTACTAACGGGGAAATTTTGAATATGATCGATTATGCATTTAATGAAAACTCTCAATGAAAACAACTCAAAATGTAATATTTTTGATTCTTATGGTTCTTGTGTTCCCATTATTTGGTTCGTACGTTTCTGCTTATGTAAAAGTTCCAATTGGAAATATATATGAATTATGTAGTGACGCACTTACTTCATTAAATACTCCATGTGATGTTATCTTATATAAAAAAGGTGATCCGCCACCTGTTGATGATCCACAGATTAAAGCGATATACGATTCTCTTACAAAAAACAGTGATTTTTATACTAATTCATTTACGCTGAATGTGTTAGAAGTTGATCAAAATGTATATGTTGCTACATCAAAAGGTACATTCCAGTCTGCTAATTTAGATGAATTTGATTTTCCGTATCCAAACACATTTACTTTTATGTGTGATAATACTAAGCATACATGTTATCCTGATCTTCTTGTAACTCATAAATATGCGCATGCAATAACAACTAGTAATTTTTTTATTGGTGGTAATGATATGGCGGGAGCCATCCTTGAAGCTTACGCATATAGAGCAGAACAATATTTATCTCCAAGTGATTATGCGAGTGCTAATCGTGAAACAGAACTTGATAAATTACCAAGTGATATGTTTCTTAATAATATGGATTGTGGAATTAAGTCGCCTAAAGTAAATGCTGGACCAATAAGGATGTTTTTCAAAATATTATCAGGAGGTAGTACAGCTGAATGTAAAATAATAGGAATTGGAGACGAAAAAGCTTATGCCATATTTACACGAGCTTTTAAATATCTCAGTGACAGATCAAATTTTAATGATTTATATGTGAGGAGTATACAAGCATGTGCAGATTTGGGTTATGATAAAGCTATTTGTGATTCGGTAGAGCTAGCGGGAAAGGTACTTAAATTCGATCAAATGGAAACGGGAGATACAAAAATTCCTTTTTGTGTTCCTAAAACGGGAAAAGCGGTATCTTGCACAGTTGATGCTACTCCTGCACCAGATGCTACACCTACTCCTGATCTAATTATCCCAATAAATACACCTGCTCCTGTTGCGTCTGTAGCGCCGACAGCATGTTCCCAGATAGAGGCGCCATTAATAAAAATTACTAATACAAAACAGGAACGTTTTTTTCAAATGCAAATTAATTTGACTAACGCTAATTATACTCAGGACTCATATCAAACTTCACTTTTCATTGATAGAAACAAGGACAGTATTCCTGACCACGATGAATTATTTAGGACCGAAACAGTACCAGGAACTCATACTATTTCCGGTCTTGATTACGGACATTATATTATAAAAGTTAAATCAATTTGTCCAAATACCAAAAAAACAGGATCAGATACAACTACTTTAAATCTTGCCATATTTAGAAATTGGGATTCAAATGATAGACAAAGACGACAAAATTCATCCGACTATACTGGCACTTGTGTAGAATACCCTAAAGTTGCTGCTCCTGCAGGTTATTGTTGGAAAGCCAATTGTACTGAACCAAAATCATGTTATATAAGTGAATATGTTCCAACATATTCAAATAATTGTCCAAAACAAACTAAAGAGTATACATCAATTCAAGAGAAAGGGTACCCATCAAATTGGTGTTATGGATTTTCATCAACTGAACAAGTGCAATCCTCTAAAAGTTTTCGATGTATGATATTGACTAAAGATGGTTGTCCAAGTAATAGCTCTGGAGGAATGGGTCAAGGAGTCGTAACCTTCTAGATATTAGTTTCTTTGATATTTACAGAGCTATAGTAATAATATGTTTGTTGGTTATAATTATCTGTCAAACCGAAATGAAAATGTCATACATCAAACTATATCAAAATTAAATAATT
>JBAXPW010000125.1:0-2295 GCA_037132015.1 Candidatus Roizmanbacteria bacterium | reverse complement strand
GAGGTTTATCACTCGTTAATGAATATGTGACATTCGCATCACTCGGCGTCCACCCTGGAATAGTTTTGTTTTGATCGAACGTTTAAGAAGTTGAATAAAATACTAGAAATTAGTCTTGTGAATCTTGGAGAAATTCATCATAAGATCCGATTTTTGCAAAATCAATATGATAGTTTGATTTATCAATTTTATATATCACAACAGCATCTAGTCCCAATCGCTCTAACTTTTCATATGTCAATAATTCTCTATCCTTTAACTTCAAAACGTCTCTTAAAATCCATTGACCAAGATCTGCATTAGGATCTGACATGAGGGCTTTGCTGCCATCTTGACATACTTTTGCCGTTAGTGTGCTTTTATTTGGAAGTCGTAATGTAAACTTCGTGTCTCGAGATGGGAAAAAATCAGGGAAGATTTTATGTATCAAACTAGGAATTGGTATGTATACTTCGTTTAGGTTTCTTGGTCTTCCTGCAGCATTCCATTGATTAAGTCCACTTTTTTCAGCAACATATTTTTCATTTGTTCCCTTATTAACAGAAAAAATAGGAAGAAATACATGCGGTATTTCTTGAATCGGTGAAAATATCAATTGTGCAGTATTTTTGATAAAAAATTCTTCAAGAGCTATAAATGGATCAGAGATTATTTGAACAGGAAAATTCATCAGAATATTTTTTGCTTGAAATTGTTTGTATAGCGTGCTTTTTGAAGTATTAAAATTATAGTTATTTAGTCCATCAGAAAAGCGTATACTATTTCGATTTTCGACTATCGTTCCTATTTTATCCACTTGAACAGGAGCCATTGGTGTTTCGTATATCACAATTTTGCCTATATCGCGAGCTACACAGTGATAAAGCATTTGGGAAAGTCCATATGTTCTTTGAGCAAAATCTATACGCTCATTTCTCAATTCAGAAACTTTTTGTACTTTTTCCTTACTATCAAGACCTTTGAACAAATCAAGTTCTTTGTTAAATTCAGCTATTTTCTCATAGCCGTTCCCATTTCTATATGTAAATGTCTTGATACCAATTCCAATAGAATCTTTTAAAGCGTCAATTGATGTGTCTGAGCGTGATAAATTATCGGCTTGAAATGATCTGCAAAAAAGATTTTCGACTAATCTGTACCCAAGATAGGGTTCTTTACTTTCTGAAAAAAGATTAGACAATGATCCTGCAACCTTGAGCATTTTTTCGTAATACTTTTTATTTGTATCAAGCTGATCATTGATAAACATAAAGGTAATTATAACGCTTTTAATATCTGTTCTGCTACTCTTTTTATGACAGGGACAACTACTGAGTTACCAATTTGCATGTAGAGTTTTGAATCTGAAAGATCTGGTGGAAACCTGATATCAGAAAAACCCATAAATCGTGCACATTCTAACGGAGTTAATTTTCGTATTCCTTTATCATCTCGAATTATTGGAACATTATGACCACCTTGACCCATGTTAGCAGTTAGTGTGGGACATACACCCTTTTTGTTTTCTCGAACATAAATGCGTCTCCATTGATATATTTTCCCTTTTACTATGTCATATTCTTTAAGTTTCAGTCCCAAAGGTTTATCATCGTAATAATATTTTTCATCTACTTCGTTTTCAAGAAGCTCTGAAGTAGTGCGTGTAAGAGGTATTGGGGATGGAAATTCAAATTTGTCAAAGTGAGTTTTATCCTTAAATCCAACAATATATATACGTTCTCGATTTTGTGGAATATTGCCGTATTCCATGCTATTGAGTACTTTATAGGTAACATGATATTTTAATTCTGTGAGCACATTTGTAATGATTGTAAATGTTTTTCCTCCATCATGTCCTTTGAGATTCTTTACATTTTCAAGCAAAAATCCTTGAGGATTTGTTTCTTTTATAATCCGCGCAATATCATAAAATAGATTGCCACGGCCTTTTATGTCATTAAATCCATGCCTATATCCTGCAATTGAAAACGCCTGACATGGAAATCCTCCAAGAAGAAAATCATACGAAGGTAAAGAAGAAGGCGATACATCACGAATATTGGCTATGGTTAATCGTGTGCCTTCATGATTGAGGTCATATGTTTTTTTACAGTTTGGTTCAAAGTCATTGGCATACACCGTTTCAAATGCACCAGTTTCTTCAAAACCTTTACGTATGCCTCCAATTCCAGCAAATAGATCAATTGTTTTATATTTCGTATTCACGTATACAAGTATTCAAATTGGTAGGTAAAGATTGATTAGTTTCCCTTATTTTCATCCAACAATTTTTTTATCTCAGCTTCGGTTTTCGGT
>JBAXPW010000124.1:0-2302 GCA_037132015.1 Candidatus Roizmanbacteria bacterium | reverse complement strand
CTTTATTATTATTTATATTTCCTCTATTTAAACGCATATTATAAATCTATAGTATCTATCGGTGAAAATCAATAACTCTTTATAGCATTTATTTAGCTTTTTCAAATTGACTTCAATAATTAATTCAACTACTATTATAATAGTATGAAGTTTCAAAAAAAATTATCAGCCTTTACTCTCATTGAATTGTTGGTCGTTATAGCAATTATTGGTATTCTTTCTGCATTGGCACTCCCAAATTTTATGGGTGCTCGTGAACGCGCTCGAGATACTCAAAGAAAAGCAAATCTTGAATCTTTTAAGAAAGCACTTGAATTATATAGACTTGATCAAAGTATACCCCCATTTTATCCTATAACTTCTAATTTTCCTTCTGCATGTAGTGAATGGAAGAGCACATCTAATATGTTATATATGCGTTCAGTACCAAGTGATCCAAGAGGTAGTTGCCCTTCTAGTGGGCAAAGTTATGGATATGTCGGAAATAATACCTCATATACATTGACAGCATGTCTTGAAAATAAAGCTGATCCACAAGGAGTAACATGTTCAGCTTGTTCTAGTGGCCCATGCTATGTTGTAGAAGGTCCATAATTTTTAATTATTGTTATAATATCATGAAACAAAAAAAAGGATATACTCTTCTTGAACTTCTTGTCGTAATCGGAATTATCATTATATTGATCGCTATTGGAGCGAGCTCGTATTCTACAGCTCAAGCAAAAGCTCGCGATGCGAAGCGTAAAGGCGACTTAAAATCCATATCAAATGCTTTGGAGCAATATTATTCAGTGTGTAATTATGTGTATCCTGCAACACTTGGTACATCTATTGTTTGCGCATCTCCATCTCGTGTTGTTATGCCAACTGTTCCAATTGATCCTGAAGGAGCAAGCTATACTATGACTCAGCCATCTGGTACAACAAGTTCTTATAAAATATGTGCAACTTTAACTACTGAGGCAGTAGCAAGCTATTGTATTGAAAATCAACAATGATTATGAAAAAAGGATTTACTCTGGTAGAATTATTGGTTGTTGCCTCAATTATTTCAATGCTTGCTGTGGTTGGCATAGCTTCTTTTATCACATTAACTCAACAATCAAGAGATGTGAGAAGAAAGGCAGATATAGAGCAAATACGTTCTGCATTAGAGATGTATAAAAATGCAAATCCAGCAAATACTTATCCTCCTTCAGTATCAGTAGGTTGTTCTGCTACAAATTCCCCTATTCAGTTTACGACTGTTTATTTACAAACAATTCCAAAAGATCCAAAATGTTCAACACGTGAATATAGATATGTTACTTCAACTGACTTGTCTGATTATAGTTTGGGAGTTGCTATAGAGAGTAAAGATAATTCTTCAACAACTTGTGGTACTTGTGGTTCATTCAATTGTAATTATTGTGTAGGTCCAACGGGAGAAAGGCCATGATATGAAAAAAAACAATGCTTTTACATTGATTGAGTTGTTGGTAGTCATATCTATTATTGGAATTTTTTTTGCAATTAGTGCTTTTACATATGGAAAATTTATAAAAAGTTCACGCAATGAACGAAGAAAGATTGATATGGAAAAAGTACAATCGGGTCTTGATCAATATTTTAGTCAGGCAGGATTATATCCAACTCCGATATCTACTTATTTGAGAGACCAATCGCAATCAAATTGTGAATCGCTTGTATCACTTATAACTCCTGATTCTGTAGCAGTTCCTGAAGTAATAATAATGGATAATATACCAGTTGACCCTATGTGTAAGGATAGATATACATACTATTATCAACCAAATGTTGTTGAAAATGGGAGAACTCATTCATATGTGGTTGGTGCATATATGGAAGGTGGCACCACGACATGTAGTATAACAGGTGCATCTTGTGGAGTGCAGACATGTAATTATTGTGTATTTGGAAATTGAGAATGAAAAAAAATAAAGGATTTACGCTCATAGAAATATTGGTGATGCTTACCATTGTGTCGGTCTTATCCGTTACAAGTCTTGTTGCATATAGTAAATTTACCGAAGAAAGTAGTATGAAACAGGAAGTGCTCCATATTGTAGATACTATTGAATTAGCAAAGAGCAATGCACGTGGGAAAAGATTAGCATCAGATTGCATAACCATTCTATCGTATGATTTTATAGTTAGTTCTAATAATAAGTATTCAACTGCTCTTAGATGCAACAGCGCAAGTGGTATTCATGAAGTACCATTTGAAGAGATAACTATTAAACCGATTTATAGTCTAAGCTATAACAGTTCTAATCAATTGAGAGTTTATTTTCCAATAGAT
>JBAXPW010000123.1:0-2560 GCA_037132015.1 Candidatus Roizmanbacteria bacterium | reverse complement strand
TTTCTCCTTATCCTCTGCGATGCGAGGGATGGAGGATGAAGAGGCTCCGTATTCGCTCAATGATATCAAGGAATCATTTTCATGATTACCGAAGCCCAGATTGTACTGTTTAGATTTCCCCAAACAGATCAAGCAGAAGCTAAGCTTCGCCCGGCCATTGTACTTTGTTGTGTTATTTGTCTTTGAAGCCTATTGATGCAACAGATGAACCTAAAATATTATCAGTATTACACTTTATTGTAAAATTGATCTAAGTTTTTTTGCATTTATCCATGGTCTTCTTCGATGTAACATTCGGTGGCAATTAGAACAAACCAAAACAATATCCTCGATTTTTGTTTCAGTTTCTTCAGTTAATTCAGATATGGGAAAGATATGATGGGCTTCAATAAATCCTTTTCCTATATCGCCATATTTTTCTAAGAAAGAAAATCCGCAAACTTCACAACAGAGCATCTCATCTTCCTCCAATTGCTTTGTTTTTATGTTTTGTATAAGCAATGCGTTTCTTTCTTTTAATTTATGTAAACGAAAAATTTCACGACCCTCAATAAAACATGACTCATCATCATCATCAGGAACTATTATCTCAGATTCGGTTATAAATGATTCGTGCGCATTATCAATTTTGGGTTCTATATCTACAGAATTCTCTTTCCATAGATTTTTTTCATCCTGCATTTGATTTCCAAGTATCCAGATAAATGAATGTGCATCAAGCAGTGTTGGTTGTGTGCCTTTATTTTTCAAAAATTCCTTTACTTCTTTAACTATCTGAATATATGTTAAATAATTTTTCCATGAAGCATTGCGGCTTGTTGTAAAATTTAAAACACCCAATGCGTCAAATATTGCATCAAACTTTTCTTGAGAAATGGGTAAGTACTGATCTTTATTTTTAATAAAAAACAAATACGCAATAAGCTGATAATTCAATTTATTGCTAAGAAAAATATCAAATGCTTGAGATGGAGTGGTTTTATTTTTATAAAAATTATAAAGATTTTGTTCAAGCAATTTATCTTTGCTTTGCTTCGAAAAATTATCTTTTTTTCTCCAGTCAATAAGGTTATTCGTTACCGTTTTATAGCCATGATAAACTGTGGTTTTTATTGCTGAAGTTACTGCTTCTTGAATAAGGCCTGTCCCAATATCTTCAGTCTTCCACAGATTACTTCCCAAGTTATACCGTGCATCCTCATAGACCGAATATTTGTAGTTTTCTTGGTTGTCTATATACGTTGAATTATTAAATGTGGTAAACGGTTGATGATCCTTTATTTTGATAAATCTGCAAAATAAATCAAATGCGCGTTGTAATAATTCAGCGTTTACTTTCATGACTTTAATTTGTATATTTACGATATTTGAAAGCTTAATCAGAAGTAATGTTATGATGACTCAAAATGAATTTGTTGATGCGATTATCGCTGTCGCACAGTCTAATGGTTACCTTATTGAAAATAGCAGAAATGGTAAGCAAATTGATTTTGGTCATAAGAAGCTACACGAGAAACACTTGATCAAGCTATACCCAGGGATCCTTGCTAATGGTGCCAATGTTTCCTCTCTTATTGACTCGGTAGCTCCTGGTTGAATATCAAAACAATTACCACCTTCTTCTTTTGGAGGAGCAGGGAAGTCCACATAAAAGTAATTTCTTCTATCCGTAGGCTTTTCAGACACTTGATTATGATAGTTATAAATACTTCTGATTCTATTGGCTTTATTGTGATGCCGCGCATTTCTTATGGCAAGAAGAATGCACAAAACGGGTTCTTTATACCAATCGACAGGTTTTCCTAATTCTTGCTTCATCAGATCATAAAGACTATGAAACGCATTTAGGTTGGCATTAATAGCTGTTTCTATCGTCCCCACTGCTTCAGGGCGGTCAACAGTGATCAACTGATTAAGTTTGAAATAAGATTCAACCATTACTCTAAATGTTTGAGAAAGGTCTTCAAAGGAATAAGTTAGCACGTTTTCTCCATGTACGACTTAAAGATTAACAACATTATACAGATATTGACTATTCCTCCATATTCATACGAAAGCGTACCACTCATTCCCTGCAAATTTTTTTTCTGCTTAATTTTAATCATTTAGCATCTTAAGCCGTCGCATTGATACCTCAATTATTGGACGCACTTCATCTGGGCAGGGCTCTTGTCGTTTATTCGGTGAAATTCAATTAGCTGATTTAAGTAACTTTATATGGTTTAACTCTTTAATATGAGCAATTCAGCAATTTTTTACTTTACGCTTATTGTCTTTATAAATCGCTATAGGATATATTCCACGAAGCTGTACTTCGTGAACGTATTTTTAAACATGACGTTATACCTCGTAGCTTTGCTGCGGGGTAGTTGATTATCATTTTGTATCTGTTTATACGTTATCATTCTATACCTCTTTTTTGGCTTAGAAAAATCTAAATATAGTTGGTTATGAATTATTATCGTATTTGATCGAACTGTAAAGTACATCTAATTCTATATACTAAAGGGCACCTCTATTTATTATCGAATGATATATCTTTATAATTTTAAATGCGTTA
>JBAXPW010000122.1:0-2684 GCA_037132015.1 Candidatus Roizmanbacteria bacterium | reverse complement strand
AACTTTCGTGTTATGTCTGCCTAAAGTTGCAAACCTGTGTTATTGGGGTATAATTCATAATCTGTTCTTTCTTCTCCACTTATCAATCTTGACACACGATTCATTGAATCGAGTATTGCTCTTTTCGTATTTAATGAATAGCTATTATTCACAAATAATTGATCTAATACAACACTCAAACGTATAATTGGATCGTCCTGACGAACTAAAGTTTCCTGAGTGTTTCGGAGCGCCACAAATCCATCACTGTAATAATGAAATTGTTGTGTAGGGCCGTCAAATGCCCCTGCAATTTCATTCCATCGTATTTCGTTTGCCTGAAATGTAGCACGCTCTGTCAAAAGTCGCTGATGGTCAGCTTGTGCTCTATCTGTTTCTATTAGATGAGCTCTCTCTGCAAAGTTAATGATAGAACCAATGTTAGGAGTTGGACCTTCACTCATATGTAATAATTATACATACTCAGTGTGTATAAGTCAATACTATAAGCTATGTCTCAACTTGTTTAGCCCACCCCTACATTCTATTTCGTAGCTGATCCCACAATCATATAATGAGGTACGACAATAATCAAAATTATCAACCCAATAATAAAAAATATAATAGCGAGAATAAGTTTCCTCTTCATAAATCAAATAATATATAATAGACCTACAACTTATGAAAACAAAAGAGACATTTCAACGAAATATAGTCATCGATTCGCTTCGTGCTCTTGCAATCATTTTAATCATCCTCATTCACGCACTCTCTCTCTATCTAGGAAATGATTCTATCAGGAATATCTGGGACACACTCCAATTTTCAGTACCTCTCTTTGTATTCTGCTCATCACATCTATTCATCCAAAAACATCTTAACTTTGAACATCTTGCCATACTTCCCTATCTAAAAAAACGATTTCTCAGACTACTTCTTCCTTATTACGCATACCTGCTCTTTATACTAATACTATCAATCTTCACCAAACAAATCACTTCATTTTCCGATCTTGTAAAAAATATCTTTCTCGTTGGATCTGTTGATTTATCCTGGGTCGTCTGGCTTTTTGGCTCTCTTGCAATTATACAGGTTCTCCTATGGTACACATATAAAAATAACAAATTATTCACATACATAAGTGTAATTATATTCTTAGCATGTGCCATATGGTTTACTGTATATCGACCATCAATAGAGTATCGATTTCTTCTTTGGACCACATGGCCATTATTGATAATATTTACTTTCATTATCTATAAACTAAAGGAAGACATGGAGAATATTTTCTTTCTTACCTCCTTTATTGCTGTTGGCACTGCTTGTTTCTATTGGGTTCTACTATCAAACGGGTATCCAGTATTTTTCTATCAACACAAATATCCACCCTCTTTATATTTTCTTATGTATGGGGCTCTTGGAATATCTATATTCTATGTTATCATACAAAAATTTCATCACCTTCTTCAACCCTTACAACCTGCAATTCATTTTCTAAGCACCTCATCATATTCACTATTTTTTATTCATTATGCATTTCTTGAAATTGGTAAGTTCCTACACATAGAAAGATCTCTTGATCCCTATCTTTTTTTTCTGATACTTTTTTCTGGAACGATTTTATTTGAGATTATGAAAGAAAAAGTAATTAAGAAGATACGTATTCCTTTACAAGATTTTGTAAAAACTCACTCGATTCCATTTCTAAAAACTCATCTTTAGTTGACCATTTATATTCCGTATGTTCATGACTAAGGACTACTTCGGTAGTATTCGTAGTAGCGAGAAATCCGATAAAAATGATGTATTGTTCATCCTCTTCTTTTTCAATATAGTTTGTAACAACTTGGAGAGGTTTTAATATTTTAACATCAAGATATGTCTCTTCTTTTACCTCTCTCAAAAGAGAAATATCATGTTTTTCTCCAAAATGCACATTACCTCCCGGTAAATCCCATGTATTTGGTCGCATAGTATCTGTAGATGAACGTTTCAGAATGAGAAAACGCTTTGGGTCATGAGGATATAAAACTATGGCTTTTTGGAAAAATTTGACAGTTTCCGTAAATTTGTATGGATGTGGATTTGATTTCATTAAAATAGTTATGATCGAACAACATACGTATTAGCTATTTTATCATGAAGTCCTTGTTTCTTAATATCAAGCCCTATCATTACATATCCAATTCCAAGTATGATACCAGAGAGTACATATCCTATATATCGAATTATTCCCGTAGACATAGTGATGGGAAGTCCATCAGTGCGAACAACCTTGATATTGACAGCTTTCTTCCCGGGAGTAGCTCCATTATTGTATACCCAAAAGCCTATATAATATGCTGGGCCTATGAGATAAGATAAGAATGGTATCATAGTTTCTCCTTGTTGACGAATTGCAAAAACTGACATAAATGTTATCAACATGTTTATTGCAAACAAAATAAAACTATCAATTAAACCTGCTGCAAAACGAATCCAAAAACCTGCATATATAGTATCTGGTAGTTGAGGTGGAGAAATATTTGTAGATACTTCCTGAGAAATAATTGGAGCGGTTGGAATTGGTGGCTCAATATTTTGCATAAAATCATTGTAGCATTCAAAAAATTGCTTGTCAAATTTATCCTGTGCAGGTATATAATATAACATTTGCCGGAGTGGCGTTTACACCACGACAGTTATTTGCCGGAGTGGCGTTTACA
>JBAXPW010000121.1:0-2699 GCA_037132015.1 Candidatus Roizmanbacteria bacterium | reverse complement strand
GTATTATTGCGATTTGATAAAGCACACTTAAAATACAATGCATAATAAAGTTGTCTGGATAAGTTTTGTCATATTTGTAACGATTGGATTATCAATCATAGTGATACAAAACAAAAATATTCTCCCCGGATTTTCATCAGAACGTACCGTAAAACAAATATTCTTAAGATGGATCCAAACAAATATCTTGAACGAAATAAGAAAGTGATTCAATTATCAGATGAATACAAAAAAACTCCATTAAATAAACGAGTAGGTAAAGCACCCGCACTGTTACAATCAGCAACTGAACGATTAAACGAACTCAGTAAATTGATAGAAACAAATCCAAGTGAAGCTATCAAGTATATTTACAGTCCCTCAGTATATAAGGATGCGCCGGGAATACTATTAGTCAATAATTTATTGGAATATGAGACATACCTTGAAGGATCTATTACGAAGGAGATTTTATTAACAGATAAAAATTTCAAAGCATATGTATTTATTCCCAATTTCAAAAAATCTGACTCAGACAATCTTGTACTATATGTTAAAAAAGATCAAAATCCAATAAAAGGATTGCCAGTAAAAGCAAAAGTTATTGCAACACAGATAAAGAAGAATCTCATCACAACGCATATAAAACAGATCACTTTGGAATCAAATGTATTGGGTGAGAACTCAAAGGCAACTTACAACATAAAAGTTAAAGTCATAGTAATTGATCCCTATTTGGCAGATGGTACAAAAGTTTCTGCAATAATTAGTAAACCAGTAGAATCTTTTACTTCAGAATTTGCATCTTATGTCAATAAAGTGTCTCATGGAAGTATAAATTACAGCATAGATGTTAAATCTATATCTACAGATACCTATAATTTTTATCCAGAAAAAAAGGATGGATTTGTTTACACACCCCAATCATTTACTGACGCGCGACTTGGAAAGAGTAAATATCATGAACCGGATGATGTGGATTATCAAAAGTTATTTGACAAAATCGGGCTAAATGTGTGTCAAAAAGTGAATGCAGGGGAAATGGATGAAATTTGGCTTTTTGCCCCAGGATATATAGGTTTCCACGAGACAACATTATATGGACCTTTGAGCGAGAATAGTTTTTTTTATAATAGTGCTCCAAAAACTAATTCAGAGTGTAAAAAAATTATCAGAATATATGGATTTAACATGGAGAGACAATTATCTGAAATGGCTGAAGATATGGGTCATGCAATGGAAGCGACAATGACAAAAGCTTATAATATTAATAATTTAGGTTATTTTGATCCGAAATTTTCATCACCACCTACTAAGATAATTGAATTTCCCGATGCAATGAATAGATTTCAAAACTATAGTATGGTTACGAGGATAAATTCAAATGGAGGTGTTAGTGGATGTGGTTTGATACATTATTCATTAAATTCAATTAAAAATTATGATTGGTCAAATTCAACAGATAAGGTTGATACTTATTGTTCACCCGATGCCGGGATGATGTATTGGAAAGATTTACCTATTCAAAAAGCACAAGATTGCAACACCTATGGATGTAGTCAATTGGGATTTTTTGATATGTGGTTTGGTAATTTGCCTCACTATGAAGGAGTTGGGTTGGATAAAATCTCAAATAATTGGTGGGATTATTATTATGATCCTGCTCAGCTTTTAAACACTCCCTATAATGGAAAAACTCTACCATTTGACCCTCTCTCTTATTATGTAGATATATTTCCAACACTTACACCTGTTCCGATAAAACTAGAATCATTTCGCAAACCTGATTTAAGCGATTCTTCAGGAAAGATACAAATTTTTGCAGGTGTGCTAAGTAAAGGAGATGATAAGAAAACTCCTTCAATTACATTTTTTTATAATGATAGTGAACTTCTTAAGTATAATGATATAAAGATCGATCCTATTTTTTCAACATGGTCAATGTTCTCAGACTATAATACGTATATCTATACTATAAACGTAAATTCATCTTATGATCCCAAGAAATTCAGCATGAAAGTAAGTGGGAATGATCAAACGTATTTGTATCGGATTATTTCAAATGGCACTGTATATGAGAATAAAAATTTGCTTGTAAAGCCATTGTATGCTCAAAATTTCTGTGTTTTTGGAGGAGAAGAGAAAGAAGATGTTGCTGACTCAATTTATTTAATAACATGCCCAGTAACTGTCAAACTGAGAAATGAAGCTAACACAACATCATCAGAGACAATTGATCAAAACACACATACTATAGTAATTCATGCATTTGGAACTAAAGGTGGAGCAGATGTTAAAGAATATCCAACTATACAATTTGTAGTTGATGATTATCCTTATTGGATTATAAAAAATGTTCAAGGACATCATACTGTTGGAAATTCATCAAAAAAATATGAAGAATTTGCATATACATATATTGATCAATTTACCAATTCTAATTCTGATAAACGATTTATTGATTTTATTTCGCGTGTCAAAATACGATATATAAATGATTATAACGATCTTAATGATTCAACTAATGATCGAAATGTTGAAATAGGATATGTAGAAGTGGACGGAGTCAAATATGATCCAAAAAATTATCTATCAACAGGTTCTATATCAAATGGTTGTACGAGTGGTTTTGCAAATA
Organism: Candidatus Roizmanbacteria bacterium; assembly: GCA_037132015.1. Lineage (GTDB taxonomy): Bacteria > Patescibacteriota > Microgenomatia > UBA1406 > GWC2-37-13 > JBAXPW01. The sequence continues at coordinate 82 of JBAXPW010000121.1, read as the reverse complement.
GTAATTGGTTGAATTGTAATGGTGAATTTGATTTCTCCTCTCCCGCCCCTAAGATGAGGTGAGTGTTTGAATAACTACATAT
>JBAXPW010000120.1:0-2701 GCA_037132015.1 Candidatus Roizmanbacteria bacterium | reverse complement strand
GGGGAGTTAAATTTAGCTTAAGTGGTGGTACAGTGGCGAGGGTTCATATCCGTTTGATGAGAATGCATTAAAAAAAATTCCTATTGATGTTCAATTAGGGACAACATATGTAGTTGAAGAGGATAAGATAATTAAAGGCTTTATTGTAATTTCATCATTAGATGGAAAAGTATGGATTAACTGGCTTGCTGTATCATTGTCATCACATGGCAATCAAATTGGATCTACACTTCTTCAACATGCAGAAACACTATTAAAAAAGATCAATGTTTCTGAGTTATATGTAGAGACTATTGTAGAACAATCCCCTCCTGACGGATCATATGATAAAACAATCACATTTTATCTCAAACATAAATTTGAAATTCATATAAAAAATTCCGAAGAATCATATAATGAATTTCGCTTTAGAAAAGGAATATTGATCAAAAAACTAGTTTAGCCCTTCATTTTTCCAATTGCCTGCATAAATGCAGCTGTTGTATATGAAGCACCAGACACTGCATCAAGCTTAACTTCAGATATAGATTTACCAATAACTAAATTAGAGATACTTGACTCAAATTCATCCTGATATTCTGCCGATTTTGGATTTGTTTTAGAATGAATGTCCTTTACACTCGTGATTATACCGTCTGTCATCGTAAGAGTCACAGTAATAGACTCATTATGTTTACGTACTTCATAATTTACTTGTTCTGTTAAAGTCAATACTTTCGGTGCTTTTGCAGGTTGTGATTGAACTTTTGATTGATTATCTGTTGCCTGTTTGTCAGTCAATGATGTATTCATTTGATACAGAGCATAAAAAATCATTGCCACTGCAAGAACTCCTACTAAAACGATAGAACTTTGTCTTTTTATATCCATACAAACAAAATTAAACTACTAATAATTAAACTCCTCTGTGAAAATTTTCGATTCAGATACATTCATAGATTTTAATAATACTTTAACACCTTTCATAAAAGGTGGACTACCACATATATAATAACCAGCCGATTTTTGAATATCTTCTGGAACATATTGTTTGAGAACCTCTAGTGTAATTCTTCCCTGTATAACAGGGACATTTGACACTTGCTCTTTTGAAATAATATCATGATAATGATTTCCCAATTCTTTTACAAATTCATCACGATTTATAGCATCAGCAAAAAAACTATTACTATAAAAAAGATACGTATCTTTTCCACCAAATCTTTTAATGAGCTCTACAAATGGAGTTATACCAATACCACCTGCAATAATAACTTTTGGATCACTATTTTGTGCTTGAGAAGTAAAAACTCCATAGGGACCATCTATATATACCGCGCTTCCTATCGACAATCCCTCAAGCTGTTTCGTATACTCACCCACTGCTTTAATTCCAAAAGTTAGTGTACCATTTGTCTCATCAAACCTCATCACAGTAAATGGATGTGCGCCACTAAAAAAAGAGGTTTGAATATAAAAAAACTGACCAACTTTAGGAATGAGTTTAATATTTTTTGGAGTAAATATGTATATTGTAATACCATCTGCTTTTGATTCTTTTTGAGAAAGAAAATACTTCGCTTTTCCGTATTGAAAAAACAATACAATTCTCCAAGATACTAACACAACATAAAGACCTAATAAAATAAACCAATATGCCCTAATAAAAGGAAAGGTAACTAAAAATGTGCCAATATCAAATGCATGTATAAATACAAAAAACATTGCAAAATACGAAACATAATGAATCTTTAACCATAAACGATATATTATTTTTTCACGAAAAAAAGACGAAGTAATCCAAATACCTAGTATGAGTAATAAAGCCAGACGTCCAAATGTAATATGAATATCCAAATTATTTGATAACTTTGGTAAAAAAAGAAATAACACATTTTGTCCATACACAAACATCTCTAATATAGGATGAATAAGAATAAAGAACATACCATTTATTCCAAGAAAAGCATGCAATCTAAGAAGACCTGAATAATCAACATTCCATTTTCTAGTAATTTGTCGTATTCCGAGAATAAATTGCCATAATAATAACGAGGCGCCAATAAAACCCGCTACATTTCCCATTGTATAAGTAATATCTCCCAATACTTGGTTTTGAGTCAATAACCACAAAAACGGAAGAATAGAAGCAAATATAATGATATAAATTTTTTTCATATTTCTATTTTACCTTGATTGTAATATGTTTTGGAGTAATAAATATTGAAATAATTACTATTAAAATTCCCGATACTCCTAATAATCCAAAACTCTTTGTATTCCCTACCATATCTGATAAGATTCCTGCAAAAATCGGCCCTATCACATAACCAATATTCGTAAAAAAATCTTGCAATGCTTGTATCTGTTTTTCGTAGTTAGATTCACTTACAAAATCAGAATATGTAGCATTCAATGATGGTAATGCAAAAGCCATAGAACAAGAAGCAAAAAATACGGTTATTAAAATAATAGATGGATCATTAATAAAATAAAAAGTACAAAGCAAAAAACTTGATAACATACACGCTATTTGTGCAGTTACTTTTTTTCCAAACATTTTATTAATTTTCCCAACAAATAATCCTAGAATAAGAGTTGGCAAGGTATATACCACTAAAAATAGTCCTCCTAGATTTGTAGAACTAAAATATTCAGTCATCAATGGTCCAACAGTCCAAAAAAATGCATCATATATCCAAACATACGCAGTCAATAATAA
>JBAXPW010000119.1:0-2781 GCA_037132015.1 Candidatus Roizmanbacteria bacterium | reverse complement strand
AAATAAGAAGTTTAAACATCAAAATTCGATCAAATGGGGGGCGACCTGTATGACTGCTTTTCTGTGGCTTATTGAAGACAATATCAAGAAGCGGTTCGAATATTTGCCAATCGATACGTGCCTCAAGTTTAAGCAGTGGATCATTGAGTTTGGTGAGTCTTTCAAGCAAAAAATGCTCGTCAAACATGCCTAACGGGTTGATGTGTTTCATGATAAAGGGCAAATTAATATTATTGCCCCAATATACGAAATATTACCAGCAAATTATAATGCTAACACTATAATTTATATAAAGATATATCATTCAAGATTAAATAGAGGTGGCCTAAACATATTCCATTCCGTGGGAAATTGAAAAAAGCAGGAAAACTATATTTTCAAAAATATACATTCAAAACTTTTCCCTTATAAGGACAAAGGGCAAGCATGAATATTGCATAAAAAATAGATAATTCAATCCAAAACTTAGTACCCATCTGGAAAGATTATGCCAGCAAGGCACGTTGTAGTTGCGTTTCATGTCCAATTAACCGTAAGGAAATGCCGTTTATCCGCATTATAGTCCTTAATATCACAGGAGGAATATATGGCTATACAAGCCGATCATAAAGATATCATCAACCTTATCATGGGTGATTTAACCCAATTTCATATTCCAATTTATCAAAGAACATACACATGGGATGCAGACAAACAGGTTGATAAACTTCATGATGACATCAAAGACTTTGGTGAAGAGTATAAAGATAATAAGAGAGCTGAGTACTATATAGGAAACGTAATAGTAAAAAATCAAACAAGGGGATTGATCACTGAAAGAGTTGTAATTGATGGGCAACAAAGAATAACAACATCAATATTAATACTTTGTGCAATCCGTGATATTTATAATCAGAAATTTCCTTCCAATGACGGTGCTAGAGTAGCCCATGAGATACATAAGCATCTATACTCACAAGATGGAACAGAGATTAAGTTGAAATTAAATAACATGGAGAACCAGCAAGCATTGACTAACCTATTGTCTGGTTCATTAATGACTATATCATTTGCAGATAAGCAAACCAAGTATTTTAAAAACTACGAGCATATTTATAAGCGTATATCCAGAATGGATGAAGATACTTTTCATGGTTTTTTAGGCTTATTGAGAAGAGTTAAGGTTGTTATAATATTTCTGGATGAGGATCAGGATGAAAATTCAGTTTTTGAATCCATTAATTCACTGGGTAAGCCGCTCGCAGGATCGGACTTAATCAAAAATTATTTATTTACTTTTAAAAACTATGAGTGCAGTCATCAAAGTGAAATAGAGTTAACAAACTTGTATACAAGAACCTTTGAAGTCTTGTTTAAGGATGAGGAGAATGTAGAGCAGGAGCTTGAGCAATTTTTTAGGGCATATATAGCAATAAAAAAACAATGGCTCTTTAAAAGTGATCCTAAGGTATTGTATTATGAATTCAAAAAAATTATAGGCGAAATTATTTCTATTGATAGATTAAAAGAAATTATATATGATCTTGCAAAGTGGGCACTTATTTATCAAACAGTCAGAGTAAAAAAACATTCAGATATTAACTCTAACTATATTAATTATTTAAGGACAACATTTGCAGTGTATTCAACGCTAATGATGAAGTTTCTTGAACATTGCTCGCATATAGAATCCAATGAGTTAATAATCGATAATCCACATGAATTTGAGAAGGCGATCAAATCATTAGTTGCTTATGACGCAGCCAGGTTTATAGCTAACTATCCAAGGGGGGAAGTTGTCAGATTTATTCCTATGGTATTTAATCGTCTTAATTCAAATGAATTCAGTGCCATATCTGGTTATGGAGATAGGTTTTTAGCATTTGTTTCAAATGCGGACGAAGGATACAGACTTCCAAGTATAAAAGTATTGAAGGAGAGTGTTATAAGTAATGATCTTTATAGTCGAAAATTACAGCATATTAAGAGATTTTTGATATTATTAGAAAATATTGGCAAAAATGAGTTGCTGGATTATGAGAAAGATTTAAAGAAAGCGCAAATTGAACATATTATTCCCCAAAATCCAGTGCCTGGCCAATGGACATCAATTTCCTTTGATGATCATGAGAAATATCTTCATACGTTAGGAAATTTAACTTTAACGTTTGATAATCAAAGTCTTAGCAATAAGGTTTTTGCTGACAAAAAGAAAATTCTAATTGAACGATCGCGGATTAAGCTGAATAATGATCTTGTGAGATACGATGATTTCAATGTTAAAGCTATTGAAACTAGAGCAGAATCTATGCTAGGATCTTTTTTGCTTGAGTTTTTAGATATACAAACTCTATAAAATACCATTAATTGATATTATAGGGAGATTTTTAGATGTTTGTGATAGTGCATTTACAATTAATTATAATGCAATATCAGAAGTCATTATTGGTTGATATGGATATGCTTTAAGATGATATATCGGAAATAAAAAAATCTTCCAGTATCGTTAGTATGAAATATCGTTATGAGCTTTTTCTGGAATAAAGAAAAAAACAGGTCATTGAAAGAGGAGCGTGGCATTTCTTTCGAAAGAATCGTTGTGGCAATTGAAGAAGGGTATTTGATTGATGTGGTTGAACAACCAAATACAGCAAAACATGAAAACCAACTCATATTGATCATTGAAATTGATGGCTATGCGATATGTGTTCCATGTGTTCCTGAAAAAGATGGTGACTTTTTTTTGAAAACATTGTATCGAAGCAGAAAATATACAAAGTCTTACAATTTAGGAGGGGTTTT
>JBAXPW010000118.1:0-2804 GCA_037132015.1 Candidatus Roizmanbacteria bacterium | reverse complement strand
AGTGTAAAGCAGAATGTGTAAATGGAATTAACCCGATGTATCACGCAGTGAAGCGTAGCGGAACGGAGTGATACATCGGGTGCCTTTTCAAAATTTTGAATTGGCAATAAATTAATTCATATTTAACACAACTTATAAAGGATATTTTACACTATGGAAAATCTCGACGAACTGTTCGAACAGTTCAAAAAAGACCTATCAAAGGCAAAGACATATAAAGACCTAATGGGCAAAGACGGAGCTATCAAAAAACTAATGAAAGCATCCATCGAGAACATGCTTGAGGCAGAAATGACCGAGCATCTTGGGTATGAAAAACACTCTCCCGCAGGTAATAATTCCGGCAACAGCAGAAACGGAACATCCTCTAAAACAGTTATCTCAGATAGCGGAGAATTTCCCTTGATAATTCCTCGTGACCGTAAAGGAGAATTTGAACCAATAGTTGTCAAAAAGCATGAGAGCAGGTTAGGGGAACTGGAAGACAAAATCATTTCCATGTATGCAAAGGGAATGACAACCCGTGACATACAGGCTCATATCGAAGAAATCTATGGTGCACAGATAAGTCCTGTGCTTGTATCTCAGATAACGGATAAAGTACAAGGCTTAGCTGTTGAGTGGCAGAACCGCCCGCTAGAGTCAGTTTATCCAATAGTTTTCTTTGATGCAATCCACTATAAGGTAAGAGATGAAAGCACTAAGAAGGTGGCTTCTAAAGCTGCTTATACATGTCTTGGCCTAAACATAGAGGGAAAGAAAGACCTTCTCGGTCTATGGGTTGGGGAGGCAGAAGGAGCTGCTTTCTGGCTGAATGTTATGACTGAACTTAAGAACCGCGGAGTAAAGGAAATATGCATTGCCTGTGTCGACGGACTTAAGGGTTTTCCCGATACCATAAATACTGTTTTCCCAAATACTGAGGTTCAGCTCTGCATTGTTCATCAGATCAGAAACTCTATGAAGTTTGTTGCAAGTAAAGACCAAAAATCTTTTGCAAGAGATTTGAAAACTATATACTCTGCTGTAACTGAAGAGTCTGCTCTAATTAACCTTAGCACAGTAGAAGAAAAGTGGGGTAAAAAATATATTCTGGCTATGAAATCCTGGAAAGCAAACTGGAATCATCTTGCCGTTTTCTTTAAGTACCCTCAGGAAATCAGGACCATGATTTATACGACGAATGCGGTTGAAGCCTTGCATCGCCAGTTTAGAAAAGTCACCAAAGCAAAAACACTTTTCCCGAATGATGATGCGCTAAAGAAAATGCTATTTTTAGCTTATCGTGACATCGCTAAAAAATGGAACATGCCGGTTAGAAACTGGTCCATTGTTATTGGTCATTTTTCTATTATATTTGACACTCAATTAGCTGAGCATTTATAAATGACCACTTCCATTTACACAATCGCTTTTACACACTCAAAGTGTCCTGTCTTTTTTAGTCTCATGGCTTTATTCAATATGTTCTTAAATGTTTGTTCGGTATTATTACCAACCTTATATACGATTTTGCTTATCAAGTATATTCCCGCCATTAGTAGTGAAAATATATTTCTCAAACGCTGATACTTCAATACACGGATATCCTCAAGGTTGAACTTCTCCTTCATCACTCTATATAGTAACTCTATTCCCCAGCGCTTCAAATACTTTACATATATTTTATACGCTTGTTTTAAGTTCTCCACAGGAATATTTGTCAATAAATACATTGGCTTTGGATATAAGGAGGCCTTTATTACTATCACACTTAGTTCTTCATCTATATGGTTTACTTTTCCGTGCAATAAAGCAACTTCTATTTTTGACGATTTTAATATACCCTCATGAATAACTTCCCCTGCTATTTTCTTGGACTTTACAAATCCATAGAGATCTCCTACGCTGCGTTCAAGTGTGCTCCCCTCTATCATAAAGTTTCTGTTTTGTCTTAAGCGTGTTATAAAGCGCATATCATTCTTTAGATAATATCTGAATAACTTTTCGTCATCATAACCTCGGTCGCTGACAACCGTAAGCCTTGGTCTTCCTTTTGCTTTCTCTTTAAGCATATCCAATGCTTTTGTAACTACATTATATGTGCTTTTGTATTCAGGATCTGCTGCTGAATATAGTTCTCCGTATAACGGTCTCACACTTTCAGAGCCTATTGTAGCCATACAGAATAAATTATATCCGTTACAGATTTGCTTTTCACTTCCATCATATACTCTATGAAGATACTCCATCTTTTCGGCATAATTTTTTCGAATATCACCACCGTCTATTGCTATGATTTCTTCACTCTCTAAATGATGCAACCGCTGTGAGCTCATATAACTATTAACTGAATCTGTTATTTCCATTTGCTTTAAGTTGCGACTGAGTCTTTTGATTGTATAACCAAGGGCGACTTCTTCTTGCAAAGCACGACTTATTGAACTAAGCTTTGTATCTGTACTTCCGAGTATTCCATAGAGCATATCGCTAATGCAGCGTCGTTGAGGTAAGTTTAATTCTTTACCGATTTTATTGCTTGCACGCTTGATTCTTCCCGATATTTCTTTTATTATTGTGCTTTCCATGTGATGTTATTCCTTCTTGTCTTTTTGTAGTAAATTGGACTCTATAGGTATAACATCACTTTCATTTTTTAAATTCCCTAAACCCCTATTTTATTTGCTCTTATCTCACTTTTTTATTTATTTTTTGGGTAAACTTCTGAAAGGAAATAAAAAAAGGCTGCAGAGGGAAAAGTTGCAGCCTTTACTTACTATGGTAGTGGTTAAGCTAAATAGTTATTTTACAGGAACTACCACAGG
>JBAXPW010000117.1:0-2810 GCA_037132015.1 Candidatus Roizmanbacteria bacterium | reverse complement strand
AAAAGAATATACTATCATTTGTTCTTTTCCTAGAAAGTTATTAAACAAATTCCATTTTTTATAAGTTACCAGTACTGTATATCTTGTGTCTTTTTTATACAGCTCAGTTAATCTTTCTATTACTAAATTTTGACTATCTGAATAATAGTTAGTAGCTAAATCGTTGAAATATGCTAAATCATCTGGGTCTTTTGTCTTTTGCATAAATTCCTGTCTCATCGCTTCTATTTGTTCTTGTGGTATCAAGCCTGAGTATAAATCACGTTGTGAAGCTATTTTTACTTTGTAATCATATATGGGATATGTCGATATTTTAACCTTTTCAAGCACTTCTCCTGGATTATTTACTTTTATTACGATATATCTCCAGCCTGTTGAAATATTAGATGCATTATCTACTGGTTGATATTCTATGTTATTGAAGTCCTGGAAGTTAATTCTATAGTCAATAAATTGCTGAATACTAAAGCTAAATAGTAAAAAAATTCCTAAACCCAATATTATATTTATTGTTTTGTTTAATTGTTTTTTCTTTTTCATATACTAAATATAACTAATTATTTAATCGTAACCAATAGGTTGGTGTCCATCCGTTCTTTTCGATTGTGATAACCTTAGTCTTTTCGTTAACTACATAAGTATACTCTTTTTCAACTTCTGTCATATTGGCCTGAGCGATGGTAATTTCTCCCTTAGTTTTATCCGTAGGATCTACTACAACATTTGTAATTACTGCTACATGACCAGACCCTGCTGAATCAGGCCATATAATTGCATCACCTACTTTTGGTAACTCAGTCGACACACCAGTAGTATATGTATCAAAAACTTTGACCGTATTACCATCTTTATCTTTTTTTGTTGCTGATGACCACCCGTTCGGATTACCATCTGCTAAAGGTGGAATCGGATTACCAGAAACCTCATACATCATCTGTACAAAGGTAACACATTCTATGTAGTCTTGTGCATAGTTATCTGGGTTCCAGTTATATGACTTTTTATATATTGTCTGAATTGCATCTGGAACTATTTCATCATTTGGATCTTCTAAAACAAATCTTGAATAATTATATTTATGATTTTCATATCCTACGTTTTTGTACTGACGATTTCCATTTTTATCTAAAATTGGAATGTTATTTTTATCTTGTATAAGTGCTAAGGTGCCTATTTCATCATTCCATAATTCTTTTAGCCTTTTGTTACAGTCTGTATCAGTAACCTTTATCTCAACTTTTGCGTTTGTAGTAGAAGATGGATTAAAGGTACAAGTAGTATCAGATGCATCAGATATCTTCATTAACAATTTCGCAGCCTCGGTTGCGACGTTTCCTGGATTTCCATCATATGTGCCGTGAGGTAATACAGATGTTGGTGTCGGAGTAACATTCGGATCTTGAGATGTCGATTCAATTTTTCTAGTAGGTTCTGGTGTTGGGATTGGGTGTAGTCGTGCGTCACGTTCAGCTTCTGTTTCCCACTTACATGAGGTTACATCTTTTTCTCCACAGTCAGTTCTTTTATAACCTTGATCTTTCATTTGCTGATCTGTAGCAAGAGAACAATCTGTTCTGAATATGTCTTTACATGATTCTTTATAACCCAACTTCTTTTTATCATCATATTCCTTTTTCTCTGTGGCTTCTCTTGTATTCTTTTGTGCCTCTGTTTCCCATGGACAGGTAGATTGATCTTTATTATCACAAGTAGTTTTGTGATATCCTTGAGCTATCATTTCGTTATCTGATAAAAACCCACATACAAGAACTAAGTTATATGTACATGTATATTTATAGTTCATCTTCACCTTACCTTCTTGTTCTGATTTATATTTTTCATACATGTCGGAAATACTTTTGAGAGCATCCCCTTTCAGATCTCCGAGTGAACCCATAAATCCTGTTATAATTTTTATGTTGTTTTCCCAATCAGCCTTAACTTTTGCCTCCTGTTGTTGTTCTTCGGGAGAGATGAGTTTACATCCATTATTGTCACATCGTTCTATGTATCCAGCATTTAGTTTATCTTCTCGTTCTTTCTGTTGAGCAAGTGCATATTGATAAATCATATCCTGACCTTTTTTGACTTGTTCTGTTACCCAGTCGGCTGATGATTGATATATGTTTTTTCCTGTATCAAGAAGAGTTTCAGAAAGTGTGAAAACACCATTTATTGTGTTTTGAACTCCAGCGATTACTCCTTTCATAAAATCATTAGCTATTTGTATACCAGGTTGGATCACATTTGTATTTATGTAGCTACCAACATTTTGAGCTGTTGTGACAACATTATTTATTACGGTCTTTGAGACGTTAACTATGTTTGTGACGGTTTGGGTGAACGTTTGGGTGATCCATTGTCCTACTGATTGTAGTTGTTGTCCTGCCCAGTTAAATGCATTACCAACAGCATTTACTATTTGATTAGCCGTATTTGTGACAGCGTTCCATACTGCCTTTGCGCCTTGATTGACACAATTATTTGAGTCAAACACATTCCAGTTCCACTGACATCCAGAACTCGATCCTGTCTTTGAACTCGTATTTGTATTTTGTGATTGTTGAGTTGATTGAGATTGTGTTTGTTGAGTTTGAGTTCCTTGTACTTGTTGATTGGACGTGACATACACACGTCTTGTTGTTGTGACGGTTTGTGTTGTTTGTTCTTGAGACGTGATATATTGTGGCTCCTTGGTTGGTTCTGGGGTTGGGGTGGGTTTGATTCGTTCTAATACTTTGGTTGAGATAGAAACATTTCCTGAGGCGTCATAGGAGCGAACACCAATTGTATAGATTCCCCATAGATCT
>JBAXPW010000116.1:0-3137 GCA_037132015.1 Candidatus Roizmanbacteria bacterium | reverse complement strand
TAGGATGTTCTATTTAGCGTGTTAACTGGTACAGGGAACGGGGTGCGTATCCGGGGTGATGTACAAAGAATACTTCCCCGTCTTGAAAAACTTCCCAAAGAAGAGTTCTTTTTGTGTATAGAAAAAAAGAACTAAATGTATAGTAAAATGAGGGTATGAATATCCGTATTTTACAACTTAATATGTTTATGGGAAGATATTTGGAGAATATCAAAAACTTCCTTAAAATCCATACCTATGACATATTACACTTTCAAGAAGTTACAAATGGACTTTATAGCAAACAAAAAGGCACTGATTGTTTTGAAGAACTTCAATCCATACTTCCAGATCATAACGGAGAATTATTAGCCACATGGCGACACACAGAGGATAATGCCTCATATTTTGGAAATGCTACATTTTATAACAAATCGTTTTCTTTAGAAAAGAAAAATGAGGTGTGGATGAAACCATTTGCATTGTTTGGCGATGTAGGAAAACACACTGCCCCACTCGTCCCACGAGCTGGCTTAGATCTTACACTCAATAAAGATGGTGTTTCTTTTCATTCAATAAATGTGCACATGGCGTGGACTCCTCAATCAAATATAGTGCAACCACATCAACTCGAACAAGGAACCATACTTGCAAAATATATTGCAACAATTAAAGATCCTTATTTTTTAACAGGAGACTTTAATACCGAAGGAACAACATCCGTCGCACAACTCTTTGATCCCTACGTGGAAAATTTAACCATGACACATAACATAAAAAATACATTAAACATGAAAAATCATTATGCAAAAGACAAAATTGGTGATGGAGTAGCAGTAGATTTTATCATGATCAAAAAGGGCTTACCAAGTGTCTCTTTTAAGGTGATTAGAGATGTTGAATTATCAGATCATCTCGCTCTTGAAACCGAGATCACAATCTAAATGAAACATATTATTAAACAAAAACATATTTTTCTTTTTTTTCTCATATTTCTTATTTCAGAGATTGTTCTTGCCTTTTTTGCATCACTCTCTGTTCCCTATGCAGGAAACTTCATATATAAACATATTCTAGGTGAGTATGGTTTTCCCTATTGGCTTGCAAGTTTCACCAATTTTGATGGGGTACATTACATCCTCATAGCGCGCCAAGGATATCTCGAATATTCTCAAGCATTTTTTCCTGTATATCCTTTGCTCATTCGATATCTTGCACCCATATTTCTTAATAATCACATGATTGTCGCCTTGGTTATTTCATATACTTCTTTATTTATTGCACTTATTATTCTAAAAAAATACTTAAAAGAGATTTCATTTTCAGCAAGTCAAACCTTTTGGTTTATTGCATTTCTTCTTACTTTTCCAACTTCATATTATTTTGGAGCGATATATACGGAGAGTGTGTTTTTATTAACATTCGTTTCAACACTTTATTTTCTTGAGAAGAAGAATTTTGCTGGAGCAATGGTATGTGCTATTCTCACGGCTCTTACTCGACTTATTGGAATATTTCTCATCATACCTATTCTTTTTTACTTCTTAAATATTGTTTTAAATGAACATAAAAATAGTATAAAAACGATATCTCAGTTTTTCCTCAGATCATATAAATGGTTTTTGAAAAATAAACTCTCTTTGATAGTTATTCTATCGCCAATACTGGGTTTTGCAATATATGCTGGCTACTTATTTTATACTCATGGTGATCCATTTTATTTTTACACATCACAACCTAAGTTTGGAGCAAATAGATCAACTCATCTTATCTTTTTTCCTCAAGTTATATATCGATATGTGAGAATCTTTATGACCGCACAATTTAATATTCAATACTGCATCGCATTTCTTGAACTTATTTCTTTTATCTTTGCAATTAGCTGTATTGGTTATGAACTATTTGTAGTTTTCAAAACTAAGAACTGGTTTGTTCCTCGAAGTGGCATTGCTCTATTCTCTCTCATAAGTATTATTCTTCCTACCTTAACGGGTACATTTTCATCTATGCCACGATATACACTCATGTCTTTTTCTACTTTTTTTGTGATTTCAACAATGAAAAATCGTATCGTAAAATATATTTTTTTAGCCTCATTTATTCTTCTTCATATTACCCTTACTGCTCTTTTCATACAAGGATACTTCATTAGTTAAATAGGGAATATGCTACACTGAAGATATGGAGAAGTATGCAATCACCGTATTTTTTGCTACAGGGATTATTATCATCGCGCTCTTTTATAGACTATCTGTTGAAAATATTCAGCAAGGATGTGGAGAATGCGCAACATATGAACCTGTGTATGAGTTTCGTTTACTTTTACAGGGAATTCCTGTAACTCAAAGCGCAGATATCAACTATTGTTCTAATCGTATTTGTACACTTTCAAAAAAGCCTTTTTTTGTAGATGTGTTTGCTATCGGACTTTTTTTTCTTATTCTTCCTTTATACATGTTGATACGTCATAAAATCGCTCCTGGAATCCTTGAACCCATTGACTTAAACTCTACGGAGGAGGAATACACAATCACCTCAGAAAAAAAACAGATTGAAATTAGTTAATACCCGTAGAAGGATTAGTTCTAGCTACAAAACTCTTCATTGCTGTTATTAACCCTGCTGGTACTGCAATATCACCTTCTACATCACCTCGTAAATCTGCTATTTGTTCTTGCCAATAGTTAAAAGATTTACCAGTTGCTATTTTCTTTTCATAGTCCGCATCTTGAGGTGATGAAGTAGCAATATCAATTGCATATAAATTGGCTAAGGCTCGTAAATCTATACGTAATGAATGCGAACCTTTTATTGGATTACCTGATTCTGGCATTTCAGCAATTTTATTTATCACATCAGAAACACGTGCAGTCATGATAGTGGGAGAAACAATAGGAGTCGTTACCCTACCAAGTTGTGACCAGTCAGCATTGAGCAACTGAGCTGTCCAATTGATTCTACCTTGTAAACTCTTTGAGTCTTTATACTGACCAAGAGCGTAAACAAATCTTATATCCTCAGAAGGTATCCTAGATCGCACATTGTCATTGATTCCAGCAAACTGCATAAATGAGCGATATGTAATTCCGATATGTCTGGTTGATGATATACCCCAATAACACAGGTTTGAAACTCAAAGGACTTGACATAGGGATCAA
>JBAXPW010000115.1:0-3215 GCA_037132015.1 Candidatus Roizmanbacteria bacterium | reverse complement strand
TAGGGGAGTTAAATTTAGCTTAAGTGGTGGTACAGTGGCGAGGGTTCATATCCGCAGATTCTATTTATGTTCATGGCAATAATGATGGACTGGGGGACACGGTACACCATATTCGTTATGCAGTGGAATTTGCCCTTACACAACCTACAGCTAAGGTAGTATTGTTGGTTCATAATCCAGAGATATTTGATGCTACCAAATTTCCTCCTAATATGTCCTCCTTCAAAGCAGGTAGAGATGAATATCAACCAGAGAATTTGATTGATTTTCTTGGTAGACATACTGTTATCATTAACACGAGCCTTGCACTGGGTGCACATATATCAACTAGAGACGAATATCTTGACCGAGAAAAACTACCTCCAATCATACCTGTTGGTACTCCTATGATAGAACATGAGTTAGTTCTTAATAGACCAATTCCACCTCGTCCAAGAGGAATATGGGGACAAAGGGTAGACCTAATAGATGCCAAGTATAGGTCTCTCGAAATCGATCCTATAAATGGTTGGCCTATTACTGTAGCAGGTGCTCGAGAATTTGAAATCCGTGGACTGTTACGTCATTTATACCCTGAAATAGTTCCTGATTTTCCACACATACCATTTCCAAAAAGTTTTGGATTACGACCTAGTTTACACCAAATTCAAGATCAAGCATTTAAATTGCGATATTTATTGGGAATCCAACTATCAGATAACTTTGAACATATTCCACTGTATGCCCCAGAAATAGATCGATCACTACAAAAAGATCTCCTTGTTGTGTATGATGCACACGAAGGAGGAAATAAAAAATTGTTGGAACCTCAACAATGGGCTCAAATATTAACTCCACTGATACAAAATAATAATGGTATGTGTATTAGTATCGTCCGCGGTTTAGATAACCCTACTCACGCCGATATAATAGTACAAGCAGTAAAAGATATGTTATCAGGGAATGGTAACTCTGAACAAGATAGTCAACAATTAATTGATAAATGTATTGATATTTTTGAAGCAAAAGATGAAGGTAATAAAAAAGGCCTTCAGCGATTTATGGATAGGGCAGTAGCAGCTCGTGTGGTTGCTTCCGTAGATACAGGATTGGGTCATATGGTGAATGAATTGATACGCAATCGAAAAAGGAAGAATTTACCAGTACCACAACTTGTATCAATGTTTGGTGCTGAAGATCGTGGTTTAGATCCTCAATACTATTGTTTTGATCTTGCAACAACCTTTTTATCACAAAATCGAGCAACACACCTTCCGATTGATTCTATCACTCAATTTATTCAGGAATTACTCACTTCCAATTCATAAAACTGTAGTTAGTTTAGATGTTTATTGAGTAGACGCAGAGGCTACTACATTTTTCAAGAGGTACACAACGGTAAGTGCGCCAATTCCACCGGGGGAAGTTGTGTAATATGCAACTATATCATTTATTTCATCCTTATTAAAATCGCTCTGAATCTCATTTTGCTCATTAAAATGAATACCAATATCAATAAGAATACTTGAGGAGCGGAGGTATGAAACAGGAACAGGATTTGCTTTTCCCACTGCAGAAATAATTACATCCGCATTTTGTATCCATAGTTGTGTTATTTCCTCTGAAGTTTGAGAATCAATAACATGAATATTCTCTTCTACAATACCATCCTTTTTTAACCCATTGATCACTGGTTTTCCTCCCGTTTTACCTTTACCGATAATAACGATGTTGAGAGTTTTAAGATATTCGATAATATCTCCTTTTGTATCTGTATATATTGTTTCAAATACTTTGCGAACGCCTAAATAGACGGGGCCAAAGTATCTGCTATCAGATCGAAATCCATCAACATCTTTGATCGGATCTATCAACTGATCAAATGAATCATCGATAATCGGCGAACTAGGTTTTTGGAAAATAATACCATGCACGGATTGGTCTGCATTTAATTTAGAAATCTTATTTTTCACGTTGGCTACATCAAAAATATCGTGAGAGATATCTATGACAGTAACCTTTATTCCTGATTTTTCTCCTTTTTTTAACTTTTGTCCTATGTAGTTATTTACCGCTTCTATATCTACTGATTTAATAATGACGAGATGGGGGATGATATTCTTTTTTGCCAACACAGCTACTTCAGAATATAGTTCTTCGTAGAGTTCCTTTGCAATTACTCTTCCAGATATTTTCATAATTAACCTATACTTTATATTTTAGCAAATTATAGTGAATAAACTCCACGAATAGCACTCGAAGATAGACCTGTAGCTTTCTGCACCATAGTCCCAAATAACGTATACATCGGAACAACTCCTCCATCACCAATCAATTGATTATATTGTGCTCTTCTTAACTCTTGCATTTGAGGCTCTTTCAACGGAGGATTCAGATATACATCAGGATCACCACCCACCATACTATTAGATATTCCATACCCTAATCTCATACACTGAGGATCAAACCTCGCAGTTTTTGCAAGTTGTGGATCATATTGTCGCCAATCAACAGAAAACCTCGATATTCCATTTACCCTATTTAAAATTTCTTCTTGTCTATTTTTCATTGTTCTTGGATTTAACGAATAATCTAAAAAGACCGTTACACCAGAAACATACTCTGGGATTACTCGAGCAAATGGCATCAAGGTATTAAAAGGACGAGTGCTCAATACAACGGGGACAGGAATACTTTTTCTTTCAAATGCTTCATAATACTTAGACGGATCTATATGTACAGCTACTGGCGTGCAGTCTAATATTGGGTCTACTTTTTCATCATATGGCTTTTCACCCCCTTGATGATACTCAACCATATCAATAGCATATTCAGCCCAAAATAAAGAATCACTTGTTTGCATCATTGTTTGATATAAAGAAGCTAACCAATTACCTCTCATTTTACCTTCCTCATGTAATTGATCAATGAAAAAACCAACTGCTTTTTCATGCGGTAAGCCTCTGACTTTTATTAGAACCTCTCTCATATGTTGTAGATGATTGGGTGCATTTTTTCCAACGCGTGCTTCTATCGCAACGAGCTGGTCATCAATACTACGACCAGTCCAAACAAAGGCTTCTGTAAATTCTTTTTTTACTCGAAAAACATCTAGTAACCCTAAATATAAAGGAGTAATTGCTCGTCTTGAAGTTGTTGTATTTTCTATTGCATGAAATACTGGAGGTGTTAACGACTTACCTATAACGAGTTGTTCTGCAGCGCGAAGGGTAGTA
>JBAXPW010000114.1:0-3275 GCA_037132015.1 Candidatus Roizmanbacteria bacterium | reverse complement strand
TACCACTGAGCCATACACCCAAAAGTGAACCATCGACCTTCCGCCGAATCGGTGGGCGCTCTACCACTGAGCCATACACCCAAAAGTGAACCATCAACCTTCCGCCGAATCGGTGGACGCTCTACCACTGAGCCATACACCCAAAAGTGAACCATCGACCTTCCGCCGAATCGGTGGACGCTCTACCACTGAGCCATACACCCAAACTCTTTTTCTCTATACAAAACACGTTTGATACGGTACATTATATCATACAGGATACAACTTCTTCTGTCTAGATGGTTGAATTTTATCCCTATAATATGCAGTTGATAGTTTTTGATATATTACATATAATATACACATGATCTATTTTTCCGAGATCTCTCACAAAAGAATAGTTACTGAAGACGGCATAATAGTCGGCAAACTTCGTGATCTAATTTTTGAAATTTCCAGTCGTCCTGTTATAACCAAAATTGTAGTTTCTAAAGATCATGGAGAAGATTTAATCATACCAGTATCCTATATTCGATCAATAGATAATATCATTACAATAAGCAAATCATATCAAATCGTTGAGCTTGCAGATAATGAGCTTTTTATTGTTCGCAATATTCTTGATAAGCAAATTATCGATATTAAGGATAATAAGATCGTTCGTGTAAATGATGTCGTGTTGCAAGATCGTCCTCATCTCTATCTTGCAGGTGTAGATATTGGATGGCTTGGAGTATTACGTTGGCTAAAAATTGAACATCTGATGATTCGTTTATTTCGTAAGATAAATATCCGGCTTACTTCATCTTTTCTTTCATGGGTAGATATACAACCACTAGAATTAGCTCGAGGAAGAGTCAAACTTAAAAAAGAAGAAGCAAAGATGGAAAAAATCCGACCAGAAGATTTAGCAGATCATCTTGAACGAACAAATATATTAAATATAAATAAGATCTTAAATATTCTTAATGATGATTATGCAGCTCAAGTAATAGGAAATCTTAATATTAACTATCAGCATGCTCTTTTCAAATTATTTTCTCCAGAAAAAGCAGCTACAGTCATCTCATTAGTTGATCCTGATGAGGCCGTAGATATATTGTTAACTTTGTCTCCAAAAAAACGTGAACAAATAATTGCTTTAGTACCAAAAGCAAAACGCAAAGAAATGGAATATTTATTTCGATTATCAAAAACACCTATAGGCGAGCTTATTACTACTGAGTATCTCGTAGTTAAACCCCAAGATAGTGTAAAAAGAATTATAGAGTTAGTGAAAAAATATACTTCAGAATTTTCTCTTCTTGTCTATATTTATGTTATAAATGATGAAGATCAATTGATTGGTGTTTTTAGTATTCACGAATTACTTATGCAACAACTTACTACTCCTGCTTATAAATTCATGACTCAAAATGTTGTTGTGATTCATCTTACCACTCCCGAAGAAATTGCGATTAAAAAAATGTTGAAATATAAGTTGCAGGCAATACCGGTAATTAATGAGACAAAAAAAATATTAGGAATCATCACCATTGATGATATCTCCGACTTTATAATGGAAAAATTGTAAATCTGTGATTTTTAATATGTTGATGATATAATGATTTGTTTATGAGTATTATTCTTGCAGAAAATCACAAAGAGGTAGCAGAATCTGAACGTATCGGAGCACATCCTGACGTATTCTCAAGTTGTCTTGCTGGACGTATAGTTTATTATATGGCTCAGGAAGCTCAAACATCTGGACATTTGGAAAAATTGCGTGCCGATATCAATGTTCAATTACTTGCAAAACCATTTAAGGAACACGAGTCTACATCTATGATCGTAAATATTGGCGGTCAGGTTACGTTACCTTCTACATCAATTTTTAAAGATATTGCAAAAAGAGCATTACGAGATCAATTAGATTCTGCAGGATACGACACCATTTATGATTTTCCAGCAAACAATATTGAATTAAACACTACGGGAGTAACCCAACAATCTCCACATTTGCAAATTACGAGCTCAGCAGATAAATTTGCAGACTCATGTGTTGTATATGGACATTATCTTTCAGAACCATATGGCATCAATGGCATATTTCCGTCGCTCTTTTATGCACAAACGATAGACGGACTGATTAAATCTTTTTCAAAAAATAATAAGGATATATTGCCAGATGGTAAAGTTCATGTTGTAGTTAAGAATCAAAAAGGTATAGCAGTTATTCAATCGGTATATATTTCATTAGCTCACCGAGGAAGTTTTGATGGCGATTGGAATAGAGAATTAAAAGCATATTTAATTCAACAATTACAATCAGTGGGTTTGTATAAAGATAATCTCTCAATAAATGCAGGTGGTAATTTTAACTATTATTTTCTTCAAGCAGATTCAGGAGTGAGTAAGGCAAAGGATGATGTTATGATAACAGGTGGAGTTCATCAGCTTGGGACAGATAGAGTGTGGGGAAAATGTTTGTATAAGGCAAGTAGTATCACACTCCCCTATGCTTTTAGTTTGAGTCGATCAGTTGCAGAAGTGCTTGGTGCATCATATGCAAGTGTTGGTGTGTTTGCTTTATATGGCCAAAAAAAATCACAAATTATACTTCAAGAAATAGATCCGGTATTTGAAAATAAAAGAGGAGAGATAAATAAAATGCTTGAAAAAATGCCATGTGATCCTGTTGCGATTCGTTCTATCATGAAGATGCCTGTCTCATTGGAGACATATCAATTATGGAATGATCCGGGGACGTTCCACGATATGTCTAAACCTTGGAAAAAGAGAAATGAAGAATTGAATGCACTTATGTTGAATGGGTTGAAATAGATCGTAAATTTACATCGTCTCGCACTAAATGAGGATAATCAAAAACACGGCACTGTACTCCTTCTGCCATTATAGTAAGACTATTATTATTTGCATTTATTAGCTCTCTTATATAATCACTATTTGGACTGTTTGTAAATAGATGTATAAGTAAATCAGCGTGGCTATTAAATGTAATTTCTGTTTTTCGTAAGTCATTTAAGATGGTAAAAATAGCAGATTTTCCCGTTATTTTATCTCTACTTGGATAAAATTCTGAAATAATATGAGCAATAACAAATCCTAGTCGATAGTCTACCGTCCCCTGGTTGAGTATTTGCTGAATAATATGTCCCTCTGTTAATTCAGAAGCAACAAATCTTTTTTCAGGATGTGCTAAGTGATCTGATAAGTAGAGCCAAGGACAGCCTAGCATATTTGGATATGAACCCTCGCCACTGTACCACCACTTAAGCTAAATTTAACTCCCCTAC
>JBAXPW010000113.1:0-3427 GCA_037132015.1 Candidatus Roizmanbacteria bacterium | reverse complement strand
TACATAAAATTCGATCACATCAAAATTAGTAAATCCTATCGCCGACTTATTAGACTTTTTCAAATAAGCAAGAATACCCCGCATTAGCTCTTTACCATATCCTTTATTTTTACTATTTACAATAACGCCACCTATGCCATAAATATCAAATAGTTCATTGTTAAATATAACTCCATTCAATGTGAGAAGCTGAGCCTGAGCTAATATATTATGTTCTGAATTTTTGAGCAAAGCAAATACATGATTATCTTTATGTTTTTGATCCATAGGAGGTAATCCCCATTCTCTGTTTTTTGCAATATTTATCTCTTTTTCCTCTTCTAAAGAAAGATCTGTTCCTGATTTTATTTCTATATGAGTAATCATAGTATTAAAGTTGTTTTGAAATATTCAATTGTACTTATGAATATTCCTCGATACAATACGTTATGGATCTACATTTCATCACCAGTAATAAAAATAAAATAATTGAATTAACTCAGTTTCTTAATTATCCTGTAACGTATATCGATCTTGATCTGATAGAAATCCAATCGCTTGATCTTCGTGAAATAGTTGAACACAAAGCGAAAGAAGCATACTCTCAAATTCAAAAACCTGTATTAGTAGATGACGTATCGCTTATATTTCATGCACTCAATTCTCTTCCCGGACCGCTTGTTAAATGGTTTGTAAAATCTATAGAAAATGCTGGCCTTTGTAAATTACTTAATGAAAATGAAGATCGAAAAGCAATCGCAGAAGTTGCATATGGATTTTATGATGGAAAAGAATTTCAATATTGTAATGGAACAATAAATGGATCAATAGCACATTCTCCAAAAGGATTAAATGGATTTGGATGGGATGCTATTTTTATTCCTACAGGATATCAAAAAACGAGAGGCGAGATGAATCCTGAAGAACAAAACAATACTTCTATGCGAAAAATTGCACTTAAAAAACTTCAACTTTATCTTGATTCAAACACAACTATTTAACTTTCGAGTGATAGACACCATCCCAATTTATAGGTTTTTCAATGATATATTGTTCACAGCGCTCGACATATAAATGAGCTGTTCTGTCATCAGGATACTGTTTTACGATCTGCTTAAATTGCTTTAGCGCATCATCAAATTGACCTTTGTGGTAGGTCAAACGAGCCTTTTCAAATAATTCAAGATACCGAGCTTCTTCTTCGTCTGGTTTTCCTAAACCTCTCAACTCATATATTACTATTCCTTTTTCTTTCCCTTTCACAGCTACCGTATCTAGACAACGAGCAAACACCTTATTTTTAACAAGTTCGTATGTTGATTGAGAAATAATGATGGTAGTTCCATAATTTTTATTGATACTCTCTAATCGTGAACCAAGATTTACATTATCACCTAAGAGCGTGTAATCAAATCGCATCTCTGAACCCATATTTCCAACTACCATCTCACCTGTATTTATACCAATACGAACACATAACCCTTCTCCTCCATATGGTTTCCAATCCATACTAATATTTTCTATTTCTTTTTGCATTTCAATTGCAGTTTTACATGCATAAAAAGCATAATCCTTTAAGTCAACAGGTGCATTCCAAAAAGCCATAACCGCATCTCCTATAAACTTATCCACCACTCCTTTATTCTCAAATATTACATGCGTCATTCTTGTAAGATAATTATTGAGAAGCGTTGCCAAAACTTCTGGCTCAGTTTTTTCTGATATTGATGTGAATCCTGCAATGTCTGAGAATAATACAGATATCTCTCTTCTCTCTCCTCCCAATTTTAATTTTTCAGGTTTTGCAAGTATCTCTTGCATTACTGCATCTGAAACATAGTAAGATAATACCCTTTTAATAAATCGCTTATTTTTATTTTCAACATAGTATTTATATATTACTATTATCACATAGACAGAAATAAGTGAAAAAATAGGATAAATTATAGTACGAATTATCCCCTGATCAAATGATGTAATCACATATACAACATAACTAAATAAAATAAATACGAGTGCAAAAATACTATAAAGCACTGGCATAGCAACAACAAGAAGAGCAAATCCAACACTGACTATACCCATTGTAATGATTGAAAGAAAAGATGATTCTTCGATTAAATATCGTTTGTCTAAGATAGTTTGAATGACGTTTGCATGTATCTCAACGCCACTCATCGGAACACCCTCAGAAACTGGCGTGAGCTGATCATCATGGAGATTTGATGCGGTAGAACCAATCAATATAATTTTGCCAGTAAAAATTGATGGGTTTATTTTGCCATTTAGCACATCTGCAAAAGAGTACATTGGATACGTTTGAGGCTTACCAATGTACCTGATTCTCATATAGCCATTTGATGTTGGAATATTTTTAAGTTCTTTTTCATGCGATATATCTTTTTTATTTGCATAATATTTTTTTAATATCTCTATTGAAAAATTCTGAATACTTTTTATACCTTTTGTATCCATCTTAATTGGAGTTACACGTGTTATTCCATCCCTATCAGGAATCATATTCACAATTCCGAGCGAAGATACATTCTGTATTGATGAAATTGGAAAAAGCATATTTGCAATTCCTATTTGATTGTCTTGAATATGAGAGAAAGATACTTCAACTGGAACAACTACCTTATTTGACTCTTTAATAGCCTGCACTAATAGTTCATCACTCTTTTCCGTACTAGATTCAGAAAACGTTACATCAATTCCTATAACGGAGGCGTATGGTTTTATCATCCGTAATAATCGACCGTGGATCTCTCTATCCCATGGCCATCTTCCAATGGACTGAATTGATTCATCATCAATTTTTATTATTACAATATCAGGATGAGGTTTGCGAGGTAAGAATAATTTATCTGATGCAACATCTTGCCAACTCGCAAAAAATTGAGCAAAATACATGACAATCATCACAATAAATACAGATAACCCGCAGAAAAACGCATCAATATATTTTCTGTTCATATTATTCGTATAATTTATCCATTATAACTCAATATGATCGAATCACAGAGTGATTAATAAAAAGAAGATCTCAATCGAAGAAATGATATACTTTTATATATACTCGATCTAATCGAGATGTATTTGATATCTCTCTACTATTATCTATCAAATAGTTATTCAATATCTTGGATGATGAATGATGGGATTTAGTCTCATTATTTTCCTCATCTTGATGTTCTTCGTTATTATGTTCTGATCTGTTATGGGTACCTGTTGGACTTGGCGTTGGTATATGTGTTGGTATATGTGTTGGTATATGTGTTGGAGTAATACTTGGTATATGTGTTGGAGTAATACTTGGTGTATGTGTTGGTAGTCTTGTTGGTGTTACTGAAGGAACTCTTGATGGTGTTACTGTTGGAACAATGGTTGGTACAGATGTTGGAGCTACTGATGGAGCGATCTCTCTTGTTGGCTCAATTATTGGATT
>JBAXPW010000112.1:0-3579 GCA_037132015.1 Candidatus Roizmanbacteria bacterium | reverse complement strand
GGGGTATGACATTTTCATTTCGGTATACTATGACATTAACATATCGGTCTGATAAACATCTCCATATGGGGTATTTTGATCAATAATTCCATTAAACTTGAACCTAGGATTATTTTTCTCTTTTTCCCACAAAAACCTAGTAAGTTCGGGAAAACAATTAGAGAATGGTATATACATTTATTTTTATTTATATTGATACTTTATCTTGCAGTTATTAAACATTATATAATACTTCACTATGCATACAAAATGCACGATATATGTGATTCAACATGGTCAATCTGAAGAAAATATACTTGAAGATCAAAATAGGGTTGGTAACTATGATGATCTTGAATCATCTCTTTCAGAAAAAGGCAGAGAACAAGCAAAACACCTATCGAATAAACTTAAAGACATTCACTTTCATGCGGTTTGGTCTTCGGACTTAAGTCGAGCTTACGAAACGGCATTGATTATAAAAGGTGAGAGAAATATATCAGTGCAGCAAGATAGGTCTATTCGTGAAATACATTATGGTAAATATCATAAACAATTTTCAAAAATAAGAGCTCAATTTGAAGCATCAGTACGACTATTACCCGAAAATGAAAAGATGAAGTATAAGTTTGAAGATATCGAGACTGAAGAGCATGCAATGATGCGGCTCTACACATTTGTGCAAAAACTTGCTTCAAACAATTCTGGACAAACAATAGCATTAGTAAATCATGGTAAAAATATGCGAATGCTTCTTATTAAACTTGGGTTTGGGACATACGATGAAGTACCAAGAGGTCTTTGTATTGGAAGTTGATAATACTTCTCTTCGTATAAAGGATGTGCGCGGTGTCAAAAAAAGACTATTGTAGCACAAAATTATATCCTTCTGGAAGAACCAAATCTTTAATTGTTTCTTCAACTGTTTTATTTTGTGTAGATTCCGAACGTATAGGTGTTGGCAATATCATGTCTGTTTTTGTAATAGAATTTGTAGCAAAGTCAAAAAGATATTTTTCATTACCAACTAATAATAACTTGTCACTTTCATTTAAATAAACAATAGATCGAATATTTGCAGGCATGTTTTGTTTTGCTATTACGCCTTCTTTATTTTGTGGATTTGATAACAGAATAGCGATTATGTATTGGTACATTCCATTGCTGTCTTCATCACCTTCTCCAGATCCTGCTGTGTGAAATGCCAAGATCATACGATTTCGTTTGTCAATATCTATCATTTCTTCACCCTCTATGCATCCTACCTTTGAAGTGACAATATTTGTTACTTTTTTAGACACCAAATCTATTAACGAGTAATTTTTATTTCCCCAACATGCATCTCCTTCACTATTCATTATCCAATATCTATTTTTCCAGTATTGTATATTGTTGTTTGCTCCGTCCGAAAGTTTTATTGGTTCTGAAGTTGGTGGAAGATTTATTGAAAATAGTGCGCCTGTGGTCAAATATCCGCCAATTGAAAAATATAACGTATTTTGTAGTATCTGAATATTAGAAACATATCTACTATTGCGTCCATTTGTAAAGTCATTTCTACTTGATTGATCATAGATTGTCTTTCTTTCTCCAGTACGTATATTAAGGCTGAAAAGTTGAACATTTGAAGTATAACTTTCAGATCCATAGATTAGCAAATCACCCCATCGTACGATCTTGTTTATATTTTCAGGAAAAGAAAAAACAATTTCTTCTTTACCATTCATAATTTTCTTTAAAGCCCATCGGGTTCCATTTTTTCGTGGTTGTGAGATAGTTGTGTAAGGATTTGTTATCTGTGTATTTCTGATCGAAGTTTGATTGTTATATCCAATGTATAGCTCGATAACAAAAAATACGGCTACAGATATTACAAATGCAACTATAATTCTCCTATTTTTACTATCTGCTTTGATTTTTGATGTATTTGAGTATCCCATTTTATGCATTTCTTCAGGTCATAACTATATACAAAGTATATCATACACATAAATAACTAAGTTCATAACAATATATTTCTACATGTTATATTATTTTCATGAAAATTCCAAAAGAAGCAAAAAAAGTATTTAGTAGGATTATTTTTGATGTGTATCATTGGCAACTGAAGATGCATGATAGTTTAATGGGTACATTTGAGATGCTCAAGTGAATAAATGCAGTAGAAGTCATTGTTGTTATGGGAGATAAGAAAATTCTTTCACATCAATCTCAACCAAATAAACATGATTATTACTCTATACTCAGAGGAACAAATGAAGAAGGTGGAATTTCATCCTTTAGTTGGAAATTATGGAAAACATTTCAACCTCTTCATAAAATCAACTGGAAAATATTACGTATATTAGCGGTTGTTAAGATAAATGCTTTTCGCAAATGTATAATATATTCATGATATTTTCACCAGACAACTTTGAAAATGAATTTGAGGATGCTATTCGTATTCTCACAAATGCCATGCCTCCAGCAGAAAAGTTGATAAAGCCAACGCTCTTACATAGTTTACGGGTAGCCGTATATTTATATACTCATGGTTATAATCGTATAACATGTCTTGCAGGACTTCTCCATGATGCTATCGAAGATACAAAAATCACATTTGATGATATTGAAAAAAAATTTGGAACAGATGTAGCTGTTTTAGTTCAAGCTAACACGAAAAATAACACTCTTGAAGGTTTCGAAAAATACGAAGATCTCATAAGGCGATGTATAAAAGCAGGAGAAACTGGAGCAATAATTAAAGCTACTGATATAGTAGATAATTATGTTTATTTTCAAAAAATAGATCATATCGATGGAAAAGAATGGATGATAAAAACAGGAACTATACTATTAAATTCTTTACCGACGGATTATAAAGATCCAATCTTCTATACTCTTAAAGAGTTAATTATTATTTGACTTTCATTTTTGCTGATTTTCATATACAATGTGATATAAATTATATGTATATGTATTTAGTCAGACATACTGAATACTTAAATCCAGAGAGAATATTTCCTTTTCACTTGCCTGTATTTTTGTCTCCTGAAGGAAGAAGTCATGCAAAACGCATAGGTGAATGGTTTGTAACTAACAATCACAAAAATATTCCCATTTATTCGAGTCGTCTTGTACGAACTGTTCAGACAGCCGAAATAATTGCTTCTCAAACAAATTCAAATGTGATGATTGATATTCGTTTAGTTGAATACACAAGTCCCTCTCTACAAGGAACTAAGATGTCTGACGTAGATACATGGAAGCAAGAACAAGAAGATAATTCTCGAGAAACATATGATTCTATTAAGATACGAATGAAATCTATACTTTCTGAAATGTTGAATAAAAAAGAAGATTGCATACTCATTTCGCATGGTGATCCGTTGACACTATTGTATTATACAATTATGAATATGCAGTTACCAGAATTTTTATGGACTCCTGAACTTGAACCAATATGTATTCAAAAGGGTGAAATTGTTCAACTAGAATATAATGATAATACGCTTCTTCATTCTCAACGGATTAACGTATAGTAATTGTGATAAATTGAATAAAATATATCAGACCGATATGTTAATGTCATAGTATACCGAAATGAAAATGTCATACCCC
>JBAXPW010000111.1:0-3590 GCA_037132015.1 Candidatus Roizmanbacteria bacterium | reverse complement strand
CCTTTATTAAGAGAAATATGTGCCAATAACTTTACCTCACTCTCACTTAGTTTAATATCATTAAAAGCAGCAAGTAGATGAAAGTAAGCAATAGCTATTTCCCTTTTATCCTTCTTCCTTTTTTTGAAAGGAAGCAAAACCCACTCTGTATTATTAGAGTCTTTAAAAGTAAGATTACTCATATTTATATATCCTTCTCGTAATTTATGTGAGTGTTATAGTATACCAATCATTTGCAAGCATATCCGGACCACTAGGTACCCAAGGTCCTATAGCTTCTTGGGTATCTTTCAGTAACCAATGAGCAAGGTGAGGATTTAACACTCCTCCAAAGTATTCTTTTTCTAATCCCATTCCTTCTGGGTAGCTATCTACAGGAGTAAAACGAACAAACATATTTGCCCCATCCCATCCATCTCTAATAATATCTTGTCCATTTTTGGCAGCATCCATAGCTTCCATAAAAGATAAATTTTCCATTTTATTTCTTTTTAATTTTAGATTCTGGTTTCATTCTAAACTCTTTGATTTCTGATTTCTCTATCCCAAACATTCTTTTCAAATCCTCAGCAATCTTTTCAGCAACTTTAGAGACCCTACAAGTTTTACCCACATAATTCATATTAATAATCCTATCATCTTTTAATCTAACAAAAAATTCAAAAGTATGCTGCATACTATTCTTTTACAGGGGTGAGGATTATATCACTTGGTTTCAAGTTTTCTTTATAAGGATCTACCCCTCCTATATACTTTGTACTAACATTGCCTTTTGGAAAAGCCCCAATAATTACTCTTTCTTGATAAATAAGATACTCTACACCATTCAGGGTCAAGTCTGCCTCATACTTAGTAGGAAAAACCAATACAGTATCTCCTTCCTTATAAGTAGTTGCTACAAAAACACCACTTTCCCAACTACCTGGTCCTACCTTAACTACTCTTGCTACAAGCAACTGTGTAGTTTGCATATTCTTAATTGTCTCCTCTGGTAGTATAAGGGAACCCTTATACTCCTCACGAATTGGTAACACCATAATTCTTGAACCACTCAATTCCAAATCAATGGATTGGTCTAAAAACTTTAAAGTCTTTTCAAGAGCTTCTCTTTTTTCTGCCGACTCTTTGATGTCAATTACATTTGCATTTAGCATAATCTATACTTGTTTTTATTTTACATTTAAAAAAAGCCAGAGTTCATACTCCTCTAGGCTAATTACTTTCCAATCAATTAATCTAATCATTCCAAAAACCTTATTTGCTTGGTTGGCATTTTTATCATGTATGAACCGGAATGGATGAACATCTATGCATTCGGTATACTCCTCTTTACCATAGCCTCCATAACGGATAAAGTAGTATTTAACACCCATAAGCTGGGGTATAGTTATTGCTATTAGAAACCTTTATTACCTCATAACATTCTGAAGTAGTTAGGGGATATTCAAATATGGGGTGCCCTGTACAACCTTTAGGCAAGACAAAAGGAATGTAAGAGTCAGATACCAAGATTGAGGACTCCCTCATAGTCTCCTGAGAGGACTCCAACTCTTCTGGTGTGATTTCTAATAAACACAAAGCATCTGCAACTGCTAAATGCCCTTTATCAACTAATTCTGCAATAATCTCTTGTTTCTTTTGATTACCTGTAATCATTACTTTCTAATTTAGTTGGTTAGTAAATTCCTCACAAAGATAGTGAGGTTTTTTAAATCACCAAATTCTACCACAGATATTTGTTTTAATTATCTCATTATGGCACAGGAGCACAGTACTCCCTGGGTGGTTCATCATCACTACTCCCTATCACACAACACACATCCTCCAAAGCAAAAAACGACACCAACTAAATGATGCCGTTCTTCGAACACAACCTACCAGTGGGGAATGGTAGAAAAGAAGTAGTTGCGGAGAATGGATTCGAACCATTGCCTAAAAGCTTATGAGGCTTACCTTCTACCACTGAATTACTCCGCACCACAAAAGTAAACAATTCCCATTACTACCAAATTATTTTTTACTACCCCCCCATATACCAACTAAACAGCTTTAAATAAAAACTATACATTAAAAATTTTATACTATTATTTTTTCAAAGTACAAATTTTTTTTCGAAATGTAAATTTTAAAGAGTGTGTTGTTAAGGAAACCAGTTTAAGACTTCATCCCCTTTCTCATGTTCGGCTTGAGGGTATCCCCCTCTAAAACACAAGTCATTATTTATGAAAACATTAGAAATGTTTAAGAACGAAGTAGGATTGGCTAAATTACAATTCTTGAAAGGCACCAAGGCAAATGGTTGTCAGTGGTTGGACTCACCAGCAGGTAGGGTGTTTCTTAGTCCAAAAACTAAGACAACTGACCCTATGTTTGTCATTGTTAATGATGGCAAGGGGAATCCTAAAGAAGGGATTCAAGCACGACCTGAACTTGCAGGCACCTTATGGGTCGTTAATGCCAACGTAACACTTGGCACTGTACTTTAATAGTACAGTTTTTCTACAGGATAGAGAGCACAACAGCACATTACAATTAGTTGTGTGCTCTCTATTTTCTTGTGGTTAACCTTTTCGTTGTGGTTGTAATTGGAATTTAACGGTATAATGGATTTGATGATTATTGATGTGGCTATTTATTATATGGGCATGATATTGTAATTATAAATGTATTTGATTTGACTCACTCAGTTCAGTCAGTTATGCATAAGTAATAGTTACATATAGAGAAAACCTCGATCTAACCCCCGATTTTTTCGAGACTTTTTGCCTTTTTTTGGTCTTATTATTGATTAATAAGTATATAACTGCATTACAATTAAGTTATATTTGAAGGATAATTTGAGGTGAAAAAGAGGTTAAACCAGCACATTCCACTTGGTTTTAGCTCTTTTTCGTCACTCATTATATTTCTTTCATTATGACACTTGTTGTTTAGCTGTCTATATAGCTTATCAAGGTCTTGATAGAGTATGTTTTTATAATATACTATACTAATGCACCACAACTAACTTCCAAAGGGTTAGCAGTTGTAATAGAATTATTAAATAGACATGTAGTTATATAAGTTGAATGTCCTTAACAGGAGTCATCATATCCCTGAACTATCAAGTTATGTTTTAACAAACCTCTGAACTTGACTATTTAACTATTACAACTGAGTGCAGAGGGAATTTTAAAAAACTTAATAACTTCTCAAGTTGTTGAGGGCACCAGTTTCTTTGATAATACACAGGTGTAGTGTAGCTATTGCATAGAGATAAAAGCTTGAACATTGATTGCTACTATAGTTGTTCTTTCTCTCTTTCTGATAATTATCAAAGTTTTAGGTGTAAAACACAAACTAATTTATATAATTATGGCAAACAAGATAATAGTATTAAATCCTGAAGAAGCTGAAAGATTAGATTATGAATATAATTGGAAGTCTTTAGTTTCATTTGAAGATTACTTATCAATTAAGGCACAACAAGCTGTATTTGAAAGCAATGAAAAAGGATATCAAGTTTATTCAACCAGATAATTATTAACAATTTAAACATCATAAAAATGAACATTGCAGCAATTTATTCAAGTCCATATAATAATCAACAC
>JBAXPW010000110.1:0-3597 GCA_037132015.1 Candidatus Roizmanbacteria bacterium | reverse complement strand
TGCAACACCCTTACCTGATTCCGCGTTGGGTAACACTTAATTCCATGCAACTCGTTGATGTACAAAAGTAACATTTTTTTGATAAAAAGTATATACTCAATATATGAGTCCACTTGTCAAAAATACTATGCTTCTTCTGGGAAGTATCATCGGAGCAGGTATATTGTCATTACCAATCGTCCTCACTCAAAGTGGATGGCTCGTATACATATTCTACCTCGTTGCTCTAGGATTTCTTCTCTCTCAAAACAATAAAATGTATCGCGAAATAGTTGATGCATCAAAAACAAAACATCAACTCAGTGGGTACGTACAACTTATTCTTGGAAAAAGGATCGCAACACTTTCTTCATTTTTGCATATATTTTCCAACTTTGGAGCGCTTCTTGCATATCTTATATTAGGTGGTACTTTTATTGGCTTCATCTTTGCCATACCTTCATATATCGGAACTATTATATTTTATACCATCACAACAATATTTCTGATCTATTTTGAAAAATGGCTTCGCCTCTTAGAAGTATATTTTACGTTTATCAAAATTGCTCTCATTTTATGTACTATCATAATAGGAATCAATCAAATTGATGGCATGCATATTTTTGCTCTTCCTGCAATAGGCCACAATCCTATCATCACCTATGGAGTTATTCTTTTTGCTCTCAATGGTTTTACCATTATCCCTGAATTGCAAAATAGAAAAGATATGAATAAATCCATCTATATTGCTGAGATTCTCGCAGTTACTATTTATATATTCTTTGCATTCACTTTTGCCGGTCGATCTCAGGATGATTTTTTTAATTTTCCCTCAAGAGAGATCGGGCTATTATTCTCTATAACAGGTTTCTTTCTCGTTCTCACTCCATACCTCCTTATTTCATGGGTTAATTATGATTCATTTACACAAGATCATAACTTTTCAAAATCAAAAGCACACCTTATTGGGCTCCTAGTACCCGCTATATTGTTCTTGATTGGAATTACCAGTTTTTTGCAAGTTATTTCGATTACGGGAGGCATTTTTTTTGGAAGTATTGGTATCATCATCTCCATTATGTATCTGAAAAAATTCCCTCGGAAAAAATCCCTCATCGTATACCTCAATATTATTATCATGGTTATAGGAATGATACAGCAAATCTATACACTTTTTTAAATATTTTATGTATAAATTATCAATATGAGATATATAATAAAAGTATGTTAAAAAAAATATTTGTATTTCTGGGTGTAGTTGCAATATTATCTGGTGTTTCTATTGTAGTGCGCAATTCTCAGCTCAAATCAACCAACGATACAGAGTTAATTACTAAAACTCCTACACCATCATTAATTCAGACATCAACGACAATTCCAACCCCAACAACCAACTTCTTAGATATACCCGTAGGAAAACCCGTACTCTATTTCTATCCGATACGCACTACCGATATAATAGTAAAGTTAGGGTTATTAATTCATGATGAAATAACAATCCCATCCTACGGTCCAAATGGCTGGTATATCCGTGCTTTCACCGATGGCTCTCTCAAAGACTTACAACCCAAACTAACAAACTGCGATCACATCGACATCTATCGTCATGGTTCTGAATATGCAAAAAAAGCATGTAAAAAAAATATTTATCCATATATTTACTGGACTGGGCATGTGCCAAATCAGTATCCAAAACAACAATATGGGTGGTATGTATCAAAAAAAGATGTAAAGAAATTTCTTGAAAATACACTGACAAAAATTGGATTTACTCCTACCGAAAAAAATGATATGGTGTCATATTGGGCACCAAAACTCCAGTCAATACATCCAGAATCAAACTGGTATCGTATATCGTTTTTACAAACTGAAGAAGTAAACGACTTTATTCCGATGACTATTTCTCCACGACCAGATACACTGTATAGAATATTTATGGATTATGAGGCACTCAATGATAAACCTCAACAACCTATACTTCCACAACAACTTGTTCCGATAATCCGTGATGGTTTTACTGTTGTAGAGTGGGGCGGATTATTGGAGAAATAGTTACTTATAGTTATCAACTTTGAACTTCAACCATCTCCTTTAGACTCCTCCACTCGAGGAGAATTTTTCTTTAAACTTTATAGCTTTACGAACTTGATAAACTCTTTTCCCCTGTGCCCTTTTACTTTTGCCCTCTCTTTATAACTTGATAAACCAATATATATCTTATAGTACGGACTTTTCCCTCCTCTTTATTCATAATATAACCTTTGGTATAATATACGCTATGCAATATTCAAATCCAGAAGATAGATACCGCAACGAACTTCAAAACTTACAGGAATTTATTTATAAACACACATCTGAATGGGCAGAAAAAATTCAAAATATCTCACCAGACTCTAACACGTTTGAATCAGGTAAATCAATCTTATTTGAATGTATTTTTCTTTTTATCCATCTAACTGAACGTATATCCCATAATAAACTCTCAGAACCGAAAGCAAAAAAATTAGAAGATGCATTGCGATTTTTCATTATTTTAGGAATTGTAGATATCATGTATGATGAAAATGAGGAAGATAAAAAACAATTAGAACGAGCACAGTTACTGAAAATAATTGAAAAACGTCATATTCATTATACAAGCTGTACAGAATTGTATAAAAAGAGCGATCCAAAAAGTGATACTTCGCTAGTTGGCCGTTTCTCAAAACAGCTCATTGAGGTTATGGAGCTCTCTGACGAAGAAGACGTTGGAGCTCTTCGTGAAATAGTGGGGGAGTTGGCTATAAAATTTATCTTAAGTGAACTGAAGACATTTGAGAATCTTATACTCCGAGCTGGCAACGAACTCGCTATTGAGATTGTGTGATCAGTCTTGTATAAGAAAAACTAATAGAGTATCTTTCTCCATCTTTAGCCACAACACATTGTGCATTACCACCCATTGCTTGCGCCATTTCAAGCACAATCTGTAATCCTAGATGTCTAATTATCTGCTCCTGACCCAATTTACCTTCTTCAAGTTGAGCAAATGGTCCTTTTTCTGCAAATGGATCTCTATTTGAAACATTCGTAACAGTATAGGTTTGTAAAACGGGATCATACGTTACTTGGACCGGAAGATGATCTTGCACGGTATTATTTCGATTTTGCTCCCTACTGTGTTTTCCTGCATTTCCAATCAAATTATTGAGAAGGACCAACTCTCCACACGTTGGAATTACGTTTCTTGTTGGTTCATCAATGTCAACATTGGGAATATGACGTAATACACCGTCTACCTCTGTAGTTGGAGAACCACAATTATGAAATTGATCAACAACTCGTCCCAACCCTATAACGGGAGTCATGAGATCATTCTTTACTTGATTATGCGAATAGCGACTTACTAAATATTGAAACCCAACACCTTCTGCCATAATAGTTGCAAACCATACTTCTGGATCTATATTACAAAAAAAATATTTGTTCCATTCTTGAGGTTGTCCTAAATTTATTGAATCTGGAAGTCGAGATAAAGACATAAGAATTGACATAATTCCATCCAAACTATTGAGTTTTTGAGAATCTATACCCCAATAACACAGGTTTGCAACTTTAGGCAGACATAACACGAAAGTT
>JBAXPW010000109.1:0-3618 GCA_037132015.1 Candidatus Roizmanbacteria bacterium | reverse complement strand
AGGATGTTCTATTTAGCGTGTTAACTGGTACAGGGAACGGGGTGCGTATCCATCTGTTGTAGCTTTCATATAGGCGAACGTAGGTTTTATCCATTCATTTGCTAGAATAGTGTGTGGTGGATACCCAAGTTCAAGTAAGTACGATTTTCTTGTTCTGAAATCCAACGGAAGGACCACAACATATGGAGATTCCCAAAGTTTTTCTCTTCCCCTTTGAATTATATCGTCAGGATGATCACATATTATTTTTCGAACATCCGCTAATACATCAGCTGGAATAAGAGCTTTGGCCATTTGCATTCCACTATGATATGCTTGAATAGCTTTTGAAGGAAAATCAGGATCATGAAATGTATGTTCTGTATGGACTACACATCCGTGTTTATAATATATTGCTTTGGGCAATACTCTTTGTTGAGCTAAGGCATGTACACGATGTAACATATTACCAAAGGCTTTGTTTCTTTGATCAGAAATTGGATTTTGAGCATCAGTATCTTGAAAGTACGAATAATTAGCAAGTGTTCTCTCTAGACTCATAGAAATATTATACATTATAATTTTTTCAATGTGATATATTAAATATATGCGACGACTTATTGTACTGAGCGATTGGGCAAATGATCATGTCTATAGACAGGAGTTTTTATCTGCTGTTGAAGGATCTCTTCGTAACACAGAGTTTCCTCTTGTATCTTCATATATTCCAACAACGTCATCGAGTATTTCATCAGGATTTATACTTGAAAATATTTTACAAACGGAACAACGAGTAGGTGCTCCCCTTGAAAAAGTTATTTATGTTGAAACAACTCCTCAACTAGATATTAATTCTCCGAGTGAAGAAGTTGCTAAGCCTTCTTTTTATGTCATTAATACAAATATTGGTATTTATATATGCGGATTAAATACTAATTTTCAGTATTCTTTTATTAAATCTCAAATTGCACAGGTATTTCAATTTGAGAATATTGAGACTACGGGTTTATCTCATTTACCTGATAGATTTCGTCATGCTATGATTTGTGCGCATATCATAGATGAACTAGAAAAGGATATGGGTCTTGAGGAGCAACATGTTAATACAATTCCCGGTATTGATGACCATTATCTAGGGTATATTGATCATCAAGGTATTTTGAAGACAAATATTTCTCATGATTTTTTGAAAGGAAAATATGAGTATGGTAATGTGATTCCCCTTCAAGTAGGTCATCATCATATGAGGTGTCGATATCTTTCTCATTTGCGAAAGCTTGATGAAGTAGAACATGTGATATATCCGGGAGGATTTGGCAAGGAGACACAGCCATATATGGAAATCAAACTCAATCTCCCCGCACAAAAAATCTGGCCGGGGATGAAAATAACAATTGGAAATATGTAGCTTTACAGCTCTACCTTCACATATGCTCTGTCGTCAAAGGATACTTGTCGTGCACCCATACCCTTACTCATGCGATATTTTTTTATAAGAAGCGGATCATCATTTAGAATTTCTTTAAGTTTATTTTCTGATTCATCTAACGATGGTAATAATTCAGGATAGCCATCTGTTGCAAGCACAATAAATTGATTATCTTCAGTTACATGAAGTAATTTTAGTTTATCTTTTTGAATTGGAAATCCATCGATCATAACATATGAATACGGACTTTCAAAATGAGCATTTTGAAATAATGTTTGATGTTTGAGCATATCAAAAATATATTCTCGTCCCGTATCTTTTTGCATCAAGTCCTGAGTAGTCTTTCCATTTGCTAATTCAAACTCGTTAAATAATGATCGCGCTTGACCAAGAACCGAAATTATCGGATGACTGTTTGTATATCGTATGCCATCGAGTAAACATTGACAATCACCAAAAAGCCAGACTTCATATCTGAATTTGCTAAAGATTGCGACAGCCGAACTAAAACGTTCATGAGGCTGATGGCTCATAAGATCGAGAACATTTAATTGTTGATAGCGTTGATTTATTGCCTGCGTCATATATTCAGTAGCTTGAAAAATGTCATATTTATTTGGCATTGTTGAGAGAGCTTCTTTTAATATTATTTTTGACATTATTCCCGGCGTCTTTCCTTCCCATCGAGTATCTGATTTTGATCCCTGACCATCGATTACGCATGCATAATCTTGAGTGACGACTACTTCATCTTCGCAGTCAAATTCACTACTTGATTTTGGTGTTACGCGAATATCAATTGGACGCATAGTATGTATAATAAAAAGTATTTATTCTTTATACCATGAAATAAAGTGAGACGCAAAGGGAAGAAAGTTAGAAATCTAGATCTACTAATAATGGGAGATGGTTAGAAAATTCTGTCGCGACGGTTTTAGCTTTTCGTACTGCTATTTCGTTTGTTGTAAAGACATAATCTACCCGATACGAAGGATCTCGATGCTTCCATTTTTCATTTTTTGAATTAGCTGTATTATATTCAAAGGCAGGACCAGCATGTTTAAATTGTTTTGCAAGCTCGGTGATGAGTGTTGATGTTGGTTTATTATTGAGATCCCCTGTAAATATATAGTTTGATTCTTTTGATTTGACTATTTCCAAAATTTTTTCTTCTTCCATTGTTCGTTGTTCTGTTGGATTATATTTTATATCATATGTGATGTGAGTAGTTCCCACATGTAATTCAAGTCCTTCTAAATCGATTGTGGCTTCAAGATAGACTTTTGTTGATGCAGTTTCGGTTGGTTCGCCTTGTATGAGATCTATTGATTCATGATCAGTGATTGGAAATTTTGAAATAATCATGTTGCCTACTTCCTTTCCCGGAAAAGAGGGAACAATCTCCGGAACAAAGACATAATTCCAGCCCAATCGTTCATTTAATTCTTCTGCTACGTGAATACCTTTATTTGCTTCTGTATCTGATGCTACTTCTTGTAGCGTGATGATATCAGGACTAATATCACGTATGAGGCGATGTATGTTCTTTACTTTTTCCTGAAAACTAATATTCCATTGAAGGAGTTTGATTGTCATATTGCTATTATAGACTATTTATTTGCAACTTTCTCAAGATACGTATATATTGAATCTACAATACCTGACTTTACTATTTGTATGCCTAATATGTTGATTTACATATTGGTCTAGTTCAAAAATAGAACATCCAAGTGTAGCGACTCCCGTATCAATAGCGGCATGTTGTATTGACTCGGGTTGTTCTACCGTGCCAAAGACGAAGATTCTTGAAATTTTAACAAAACCCGAAGCATGGAATGGACCTAATAGATCTGTGAAATGATGTTCCAATATAGGAAATTGATAATATAAGCCATGATTCCCTTTCTCTGTGCATTGAATATAAGATTTAATTGCTTGCATACCTAAAACAGTCATTTAACCTATAATAGTTGGATCATGTCTATGATCTGTAATCCATCTTGCCGGTGGTTTGAGTATCTTATCGGTAATAAATTCTTTCATAATTGAACGATAATTTTATATTTGCTTGAGTTTTAAGATAATACATGTAAGAAAGTTGATACTTTCCTGAAGTAATAGGAAATGCATATCGTAATTATATATGACAGCAGAGCTATCAGACCGAAATGTTAATGTCATAGTATACCGAAATGAAAATGTCATACCCC
>JBAXPW010000108.1:0-3798 GCA_037132015.1 Candidatus Roizmanbacteria bacterium | reverse complement strand
AAATAATTGAGAAATAGTAAGTGTGGTGTTTGCACCTAGTTTACTCTTATCTTTTGTCCCATCTGCTTTTATAAGCCAATAGTCAACCTCTTTTTGTTGTAACGGTGAAATCCCTAATAATTTAGGCGCTATAAGATCGTTAATATACGATATTGCTCGTTTTACACCCTTACCGTCAAATCTTTTATCGTCTTTATCTCTTAACTCTTTACATTCATATTTTCCAATAGATGTGCCTGAAGGTATGGAAGTAACTACCTCGTGCCCATTATCTAGAACTAATTTACCTTCTATAGTCGGATATCCTCGTGAGTCAATGATCTCATATGCATATATGCGTTTAACTTTTGACATATTTAATCTTTCTCAATAACAAATTAATTACTTTGATAATTCTTTTTCTATTTTAAAAATCATATCTCTTGTGCGATCTACTGCATCAGGATTTACTGAAACACTCGTGATACCTGCTTGCACTAACTTTGCGACTAGATCAGGATAATCAGATGCTGCCTGTCCACAGATAGAGCATGTAACTCCATGTGCACGACAAGTTTTAACAATATATTCAAGTACACTCACTACAATTGGTGTGCGTTCATCATACACATTTGCAACCTTTTGATTATCACGATCAACTCCCATCAACATCATAGTCAGATCATTTGTTCCTATAGATACTCCGTCGATACCAATTTTCAAAAATTCTTCAAGTGCGAGTGCAGATGAAGGAACTTCAACCATCATCCATAATTTAAATCCAGGAAGCGCAAGCAAACCTTCCTGCTCTATTATTGATTTTATCTTCACCATTTCCCAAGGTGCTCTTACAAATGGAATCATGATATGAAGATTGGTATATCCCTTATTCCAAATTTCTCTAATAGCAGCCAATTCCATCTTAAATACTTCGGGATTATCTATATATCTTGATGCACCTCTATAACCGAGCATTGGATTTTCTTCATGTGGTTCATATGCCTTTCCACCTTCGAGATTTCGATATTCATTTGTTTTGAAATCTGTAGCTCGATACACTACTTGTCTTGGTGAAAATGGCTTTACAAATCGTTCAAGCTCATGAGTTAGTTTATGTACAAAATCTTTCTGTTCACCCTGTTTTATAAAGTCCATTGGATGTCTACCAATACCTGCGATCATAAATTCTGCTCGCAATAATCCTATTCCATCTACATCCAGTTTAGCTACATTCTCCGCAATTTCTGGCTCTGCTAGATTTACATATACATGAGTTTCTGTTTTGTGATGTACCTTTTTATCATGATCATGTTCATGCAAATGTTTTTGCTGACTTGGAGAAAGAATACTGCCCTTAAATATCTCACCTGTTGCGCCATTTACACTAATAATTTGATCATTTTTGAGTAATTTTGTGATATGTTCAACACCTACAACTGCAGGGATACCCAACTCACGAGAAACTATCGCAGCATGCGAAGTTCTTCCGCCCATCTCAGTTACTATTGCTGAAGCTCTCTTCATTGCGGGAACATAATCAGGATTTGTCTGAGGTGCGACAAGTACATCTCCTTTAGATACTTTATCAATTTCAGTAGGACTGTGAATGATTTTTACTGCGCCTATTCCTATACCGGGGGATGCGGGTGCACCCGTTGCAATAGGAATCATATTTTCTGTTTTTCCCTCAGATAAAGCTCTTTTTTCATCAGTTGTTTTTATTGTTGTTATCGGTCTTGATTGAACGATAAAGACTCTATTATTTTCTATAGCCCATTCTATGTCCTGAGGAAAATAATAATGATTTTCAATATCTTTTACGAGTACAGCAACATTTAATATTTCATCACTCGATAATTTTTGCATTGAACCTTCTTTTTTATCAAGACGAACTTCTTTATTATCAACTCCTGCCTTGATAAATTTCAGATTTTGATATTTTATATCCTTTTTTAGTACAACAAACGATCGTTTATCTACTTCGTAATGATCAGGAGTAACTTTTCCTTGCACAATATACTCACCTAATCCAAATATTGATTCAATTACAATCTTATTTTTATCGTTAGTAACAGGATCAATACTGAAAGCAATACCTGATTTTACAGATTGAACCATTCGTTGCACCACAGCCGCAAGCCCTACTTGAAAATGATCGAATTTCTTTTCTGTTCTATAATATATCGCACGTTCTGTAAATAATGATGCCCAACATTCTTTAACTTTATGCAATAAATGCACATCACCTTTAACATTTAAATAAGTTTCTTGTTGACCAGCAAATGATGCATCAGGAAGATCTTCAGCAGTTGCAGAAGAACGCACAGCTACTAGAGGATCGTGATACAATCCTTTCAATTTGTGCATTCCCGTTTCTAAGCCTGATAATTGTTTCTTAAAATATTGTTCTTCTTTGAGAGGTAACTCTTCATAATAATCAAGAATAGCATTGCTTAAATCTTCAGGAACGGGTGCTTTTAATATGAGTTCTCTTATTTGAGTTGATGCTTGATGCAATTCGGACTGATTATCAACATTTGTGATAGAAATAATGTCCTTTATCTTAGGCATCAGATTTGCTTCTTTAACAAAGTAGAAATAGGCATGTGATGTTACTACGAATCCATAAGGAACGGGTAAATGAGCGTTTGTCATCTCACCAAGATTTGCACCTTTTCCTCCCACCAATCCAACATCATTTTTTCCAACCTGTTCAAACCAGACAATATATTTATGTGTATTCATATGTATTCATAATAATAGAACAAATAAAGCTTTATCAAGTGGAAATTAAATTTTGTATCTATAGTAAAAACACAAAAGATATAAATTGGAATATTGAATTTTATACTTAGTTAATGTACACATAGATGATAAATTGTAATAGAAAAACATTTTGACTTTTTATTCCTTATAAATTACCATATAAAGATATGAATTGGTCTAATGATGATGAATTTAGGCTTTTTGGAAATAATCTTATTGATATCGTACGTAGTGCAAAAAGACGAGAAATGATTCCCATCAAAATTGACTTTCTGAAAGCTATTTCTCACATAAATAACAGTTTACAGATCACTATTCCTCAAGAACTGATTGATCGACTAAATTTCAATTCTTTACATTGGTATAAATTGGATAGTAATGAATTTGAAACAATAAGACCGGAAATTTTAATAGGAATTCCAATTGTATATACTAATATACAAGATGTTTCATATAACGATGCATATGGAGTGATCGCAATTGATGGAATCGTACGTAAAAATCCAACACCTGTTTTCCTTGCAAACTATCTTCGTATAAGTGGATGTATCAATTTTCCAAATAATACTCGCCGACCATTGGCTATTGCAATGTGCTATAACATTCGCTATCAAAATAGATTAGTAATGGTCAATGTTTCGGTCAAAAAACCAGATCTTCCATCATACATAATAGATAGTAGGGCTGGACTTATTAGAGAAAAATCGTCAATACCAACAATTCCTGAAGATGTATTTAATGTCGCTTGTCCTTTTACATATTATCAAAGTAATATTTCTGCAAGTGATATGGTTGTAACATTCTTTCGTTCAGATACGATTACTACCGTAGACAATCATGAAAAATTTATTCGTATGTCTCCTTTAGGTGATGTGCTACAATCAAACAGGTTCTATTGTAAATCGTCAGATAAATTTGATGTAATTACATTAAAGGATGAGCAAAGTAATAATGTTTGGAATCTTACACTACCTTCTCATCTCTAAAATGAGTTAAAAAGGTAATATGTCAAAACATTTTGTGCATTGAGAGGTAAAAAAAATTGGGTCTCAA
>JBAXPW010000107.1:0-4044 GCA_037132015.1 Candidatus Roizmanbacteria bacterium | reverse complement strand
ATTTATCTCAATATTTCGTATGCTATCAAACTATGTGCTCTCATCGCACTATGGTATTTGAATCTTATCACTGTTACTTCGGTAATCTTTGTGTTTTGTTTTGTTGGTCCCATTATGTTTATCCTTTTATGTTGTATCGGATATATCCCACTTATACGATCATTTTTTAAGGCACGTCTCCAAACAAAATATATCCGTTTTAAATACACATCTACATATTTTCTTGCAAGTCAATTTTTTCAATTAGCAAGTAGAATGGATCTATTTATTATTTCATATTATTTGACTCGAGTTGAAGTAGGGTATTACACTCTGGCGCAAAAAATTATTCTTACTGTTGTTTCTACAATTATTAGTGTAACTCAAGTTTTATCTCCTT
The DNA here is from genome assembly GCA_037132015.1 of Candidatus Roizmanbacteria bacterium. GTDB lineage: Bacteria > Patescibacteriota > Microgenomatia > UBA1406 > GWC2-37-13 > JBAXPW01. The sequence continues at coordinate 3,665 of JBAXPW010000107.1, read as the reverse complement.
CATTTGCAAAGATAAAAACAAAACTCGATACAATAAAAGAATTTAGGCATGGTTTTATTTATCTGTTGTTACCTGCGTTATTATTCCTTGCAGTTTCCTTTACTCCTGATTTTGTATTCAAAATTCTCTTTCCACAATTTCTTCCTGCGACTCAGTTAACGCGTATGATGGCTCTTCCTTTTATCATCTATTCTCTGGGAAATCTTCCACTTTTGTATATTTTATATACCATGCAAAAGCCTTCATATCTTCTTATTTCCAATATTTGTTATTTTTTAATTATGACGATTGGATGTTATGTGGCAGTTCCTCTATATGGCATCTATGCGCCTATTTATGTAAATGGAATAGGTTTACTAATCTCAGTTTCATATCTTTCATTTGTTACATACAAAAAGATCTATACAAATTAGCTCAAAAGTAATTTTTTATCCCCGTCCTAATGAACTAAGCAAAACAGCACACGATCCTAAAAAGAGAAGTAATACCACTATAAGAGAAATTACAATGCCAATTGATATGAACTTTCGTTTTAATAATATTGCAATAAAACAACAAAATATATCTACTACTAATACTGGTATTATTACATCTTGAAAAATAGCGCCAGAAAGTACTTGCGGTTGCCATAATAGAAAACCTAATAGACCATTTAATATCCAGATACCACAAAATCCCAATATAAAATCTATAATTTTTTTTAATATAGTTGTGTAATATGTTTTTTTGATCATATGAGATTTATACTATGGTTCTTTTATAAAAATTTAATACAAATAGTTTATGTCGAAATTGATATATAATAACTATTATAGAGAAGATTTGATATATAGATAATCCCATATATATTTTTGGTTCAACTCTAATATACTCTATCAAAAATCGAAATATAAAATAGTTTGTGATAAACATCCTAAAAAGTTGACCTGGTGCTGGTTTGTGCTTTTTACAATACAATAAATAAAAAAACATCAATAAAGCAAATAAACTCTCATATAGTTGCGTTGGATGTCGTAATATTCCATCTCCAAAATTTACACCCCAAGGTAATGATGTAGCGATACCATAACAACATCCTTGAAGGAAACATCCAATTCTTCCAATTGCTAAACCAAGAGCAATAGCAGGTGCAAAAAGATTTCCTTTTTTTATCTTGATTTTTAAATATTTTTTTGTGAGTATAACAGCTAATATTCCACCTATCAAACCTCCTACAATTGTTCGACCAGAAAGAAAAGCAGAAACATCTAACGACTTCATAGAAAAAATATTGATATTAAAGACGAAAACCAATATCTTCGCTCCTATAGCTCCACCTACCAACGCTGCTATAGCAATATAAATTACATTATCTTCAGATTCTATTTGAGAAGAGTGAACTTCATAAAAATACCAAGCCATACCTATAAATAGAGCTATAACAATCATCACTCCGTATGAGGGAATGTATAAATTTCCTATTTTTAATAGAACTGGATGTACTCCCCAAATTACAGGATGAATATGCAGATCTAACATGTTTTATTTTTTTTACCAATAATACTGCAACAGCTTCCTCCACCTAAAATACAGGATCGTAATTTTGTTGCAGGACAATATCCAAGTGCTGCGATAGTTTTAAATATCGCAAAAATTCCTACTATAATCCAACCGACTTTATCATTGATTCCATATAAAAATATAAGACAAATCATAGAAAATACTGAGGCAATTGTATGCATAAATCGCAATGATAATTCATCAACTACAATTGATCTAAACTTAATTATTGGACCAAAAAAATATGTAAAGATCCAAATTAGTGGGGCCTTGCGAATACGTAATTCAGCAGATAGAATAAATATGATTGTAACTACTATTATTAGCTCCTTTGAGTGAGTCATATAGGCAAGCCAAAGTAATATAGCCAATGCATAGCGGCAAAAATAATGAGCTCCTTCATTTATCTCAACAGGTTTATGTGTGATCATAAAATATACGGAATAAACATATAAACTTTTTTTTGATAATCCTTATAATTACTAAATACCTTCATTAATAACTCCTCTTCTTGTTTTGCTCGATAATACATAAAGGGGGCAAAAATACATAGGCTTAAAATAAGCGCAACCATATTTTGATAGACAATAGATACACCAAAACATATCCAAATAAGTGAGGCATACAAGGGATGCCTCACATACTGATACATTCCTGTAGTAAGGAGTTTATGATTTGTATAAATCTTAATTTGATTAGCCCAGTATTTACCAAGCTGATATCTTCCAATTACATTTACATAAGTTCCAAATATTACAATATATAATCCAAAAATAATCAAGAATAGTCGAAACAACGTAAAAGAAGTTACTATTTGACCAAAATGAAATCGAATAACTAAATATTGAATTAAAAAAAACATGGTCATTGATCCAGTTTCTACAATACTCTTTTTTTCATTTATTGTTTTAGAGTCATCATTTTCAAAAAATTTTTGCATTACAGACAATGCAATTATTATAAAACAAGTAGTTATTATCGTATATATAACTAAAGAAATATTCATATATTTTGTATTTGATATTTTTTTCTATGAAACATATTATATGCTGAAAAGGGAATTCGTTTCAAATCAGGTGTAATAATATGTACACATTCCTTTTTCATTGATTTCATATCGAAATTATAGATATCAACAAAAGATGTGATGCTAATACGAAAAATATTCTCATTTATATAATCCTGTTTTTGTTTTACAGATTTGGCGAAGTAGGATAGTGGTACTAGGGGAAGAAGATCTTTTATCAAACTCATACAGTTATTATCGTTGCATTGTAATAATTTTTGCATTATATCCTCTGGAGTAAACGTAAATGTATTTTTTATGAGAGGCACATATTGTTCAGCATTCATTCCACGAGTAATTGGAACAAAAGAACCGCCATTTTTATATAAATAGGTAAATGCCACACGTTCAGGATGACAAGGAAGAGGTAAAAAATCATTTTTTTGCAACATACCATTTGTTTGTTTTTCTAGCTTTTGAAGAATGCCCGTAAGAGTGCTACGATTATTTATCTTTGTGTCTTTTGTTCTTCCAAAATAAGCTACAGGTTGAAAATTAATTCCTCGTATACATTTTGTATTAAGAGCATAAGTAAAGATAGATCCCAATTCTTGATCATTAATATCATTTTCGACTGTCGTAACAAGTGTAATGGGAATATTATATTCGCTAAGATTTGTTATAGCTCTTTTTTTAACATCAGTAAGATCTTTTCCTCTAAGATATTCATGAGTTTTTGGCAAAAGTCCGTCAAATTGTAAATATACTTCAAAACCAGGACACAGGAGACTTAGTTCTTTGACAAATACAGTATCACTAGCTAGTCGTATTCCATTGGTATTTAACATCACATATTTAAATTTTTTCTTCTTTGCCATTTGTAGTATTTCTATAATCTGTGGATGAGCTGTTGGTTCTCCTCCACTGATCTGAAGCAATTCAGCTTTACTATGCTCTGCAGCTTGATAAAAATCCATCATTTTTTCAATTGATTCTAGTCTTAATGGTGGTCCATTTCCTGCATTTGCATAACATACTGGACACTTTAATCCGCACTCGTTGGTAACCTCAATAAGACCTATACAGGTATGTTGCTCATGGTCAGGACATAATCCACAAT
>JBAXPW010000106.1:0-4073 GCA_037132015.1 Candidatus Roizmanbacteria bacterium | reverse complement strand
AATTATTTAATTTTGATATAGTTTGATGTATGACATTTTCATTTCGGTTTGACACTATCTTATCCCAGCAAATATTGTTTTAATTGTTTTTACTGCACTCTTAATCAAATATATCTGTGTAAGCAATAAATTTATCATTATCACAATGATGTTTCTTTGTATACTAAATTCATCTTCATGGGGTATCTCTCTAGATATTCCTATACTTCAAGATGGAATATCTATGCATGACTTTGAAAAAACTGCCAACATTATAGCAAAAAACTCATCAGGACCTTTTAATGTTACTATGGATTCTCAACAAGATAATCGAGCATATCCCATTCGATTTTTTCTTCATGTATTAAAAAAAGAACCTGAGCCATATACAAACTATTCTAGTATTCCCACCCTTTTTATACTTATTAGAACAAATAAATCACTCTCTCAACTCAACACATGGGAATATAAAGCTTTTGGTATGCTAAAACAATCTAAATCATGGAAAATAAGCAATACATATAGTCTTTATAAAGTGACTAAATAAGTATATTGAAGAATACTTCAGTTTTTGATTTTTGATATAATAACTTATGGATCCTTCATCATATCAAGGTATTATTGATACCGCTATTTTTGTACTTCTTGCACTAGGAGCTGGCATATTTGCAGCCATCCTTACTTTGGTCTTGTTTTACTTTGTTGTTCTTTATATGCGAATCAAAAAACGAGAAAAATTATCTCTCGAAATGCAGACAATGGAGGTGCGACTTCCCAAGGATAATGAAATAAAAGTTGACGCATCAGAGCAGATGTTTGCCTCATTTGCGTCTCTCACAAAATCAGGATGGTTGTCTTTTATGGATGTTGATGATGTTCTTGCATTTGAGATCGTCGGGAAAAAAGCAGACATACGTTTTTACATGTCAGGACCAACAAAAACTATCGATCTTGTTGAAAAAACAATATATAGTTATTACCCTACAGCAGATATCCGCAAAGTTGATGAACCAAATATTTTTTCTGAAAAAGGATATGTTTCATTTGCAGGCATGATACAAAAAGAAATATCATACATGCCATTCAAAACATATCGCGACATTCCTTCTGATACGCTAAACGCAATCACCTCTTCAATTTCCAAGATGGATGATGGCGAAGGAGCGATGATACAAATTCTCGTCAGACCAAATAAATCAAAATGGAAAAAACTCGGCAAAACATTTATTGCTGAAACGAAAAAAAATGAAGCAAATCCTGAAAAAGCAACATTTAAGACGGATGCAAAAACATTAGATAAAATTGAAGACAAATGTTCACGAACTGGCTATGATACCGCAATACGATTTGTTGTAAGTGCAAAAAACAAAGATCTATCAAGCGCTCATTTAAGAAATATCAAAAATTCATTTTCGCAATTTACAGCAGATACAAATAGCTTGAAAAGTCATAAAATATTATTCAAAGGAAGCTTCATGCTTAATTTTATATATAAACTCTTCCCCATCTTTGAGATAAAACGATACAAATCTATTTCAATATTTTCTCCTGATGAACTCGCAAGTCTTTTTCATTTTCCAAATAAAACAATAGAGACTCCACATATCCAATGGTTAAAAGCAAAGACAGCGCCTGTATCTGCTGAAGTACCCACTACTGGAGGAACATTTATCGGCTTTGGATATTATCGCGGAGTCAGACGTTCCATCAATATCCATATGAAGGATAGAATGAGACATTCGTACATTATTGGAAAAACAGGCGTAGGAAAATCAGAACTATTAAAGGAGTTGATAAAACAGGATATTCAGGCAGGTCATGGAGTCTGTGTAATAGATCCCCATGGAGATTTAATTGATGATACTCTTCGTTATATTCCACCTGAGCGTGCAGAAGACGTGATCTATTTTGATCCTGCTGATACAGAGCGTCCTATGGGTCTTAACCTCCTCGAAGCAAACACAGAAGAACAAAAACATTTTATGACAACAGCAATCATCAATCTGATGTATAAACTGTACGATCCTCAACGAACAGGTATCATCGGTCCCCGATTTGAACACGCAGTGCGTAATGCCATGTTAACAGTAATGTGTGAACCGGGATCAACATTTATCGAGATTGTTCGCGTACTAACAGATCAAAAATATGTACAGGAGTTATTGCCAAAAGTTAATGATCCAATCGTCAGACGTTATTGGACGGATCAAATTGCACAAACCTCTGATTTCCATAAATCTGAAGTTCTTGATTACATCGTCTCAAAATTCGGTCGTTTCGTAACAAATAAAACGATGCGTAATATTATTGGACAATCAAAATCAGCATTTGATTTCAGAAAGGTCATGGATGAAGGGAAAATTTTGCTCATCAATTTATCAAAAGGTAAGCTCGGAGAAGAAAACTCCACATTTCTCGGACTTGTCATTGTTCCAAAAATTCTTGTTGCAGCAATGAGTCGACAAGAAATTCCCGAAGAAAAGCGACGTGATTTTTTTCTATATGTAGATGAGTTTCAAAACTTTGCAACTCCTGATTTTGCAACTATCTTATCTGAGGCACGAAAATATCATCTCGGTCTTACGGTCGCAAATCAGTTTATCGGACAGATGGATGAAGAGGTTAAAAATGCCATCTTTGGTAACGTAGGAACCATTATGTCTTTCCGTGTTGGCGTTACCGATGCATCATATTTACAGCGCGAATTTCAACCAATTTTTGGAGAATCTGATTTGATCAATGTAGATCGCTTCCAAGCGTATATGAAAACTATCGTCGATCTTGATCCCGTACCTCCGTTTTCTGTAGATATGACAAAAGATGTGAAATTGCTAAAATCACAGGCAAACGAAAAAATTGCACAAGCAGTGATGCAATTATCACGATTAAAATTTGGAAGACCTCGAGAATTAGTTGAAGCGGAAATCCAACAACGATCTAAACTATAGTTGTAGTAGGTAATAGTTTGTGATTTATAGTTAATAGTTTATAATCTATACTTTATAACTTTATAACTTTTGCCTTTATAACTCAATCATATGTTCCAAACATACCACACCACTCTAAATGCAAAGACTCAATTAACAAACAACACATTTTTATTTCATTTTTCCATACCCGAAGGTCAACTTTTAGAGTTTAAGTCGGGACAATACATGATTCTTCATGTGCCAACCACTGATGAGCACCCAATTCGACGAATGTATTCTATTGCTTCATCACCTTCCAAAACAACATCATTTGATCTTCTTATTGAATGTATGCCTAACGGTAAGGCAGGAACGTTTTTACAAACTTTGAAGATAGGAGATTCCGTAAAATTACAAGGACCGGCCGGAATGTTTGTATTAAATGAGGTAAAAAAACCTGTTATTATGATCGCAACAGGAACGGGATTTGCACCAATGTATAGCATTATTCAAGACATGTTTATTGACAATCACGAGTATGTTATACCCTCCCAACCATTTCATCTATTGTGGGGAATGCCAGTCAAACAAGAGATATACATGCTTAAAGAACTCAAGGAAATTGCAGAGAAAAATCCACTCTTTAGCTTTCAATATTGCCTTTCTCGAGAAACCAATTTCAAAGAATTTGGTGAGGATGAGCACTATTTTATTTCTGGACGAGTATCTCTTGGATTGGAAAAATACATAAACTCAACCTCTATTGATGAGCTAAATAAGTATGATTATTATCTATGCGGAGGACATACTGTTGTAGAAGGTATTAAGAACCATTTATACGATATTGGAATTGAAAAAGAGAATGTGCATTTTGAAAAATTTGTGTGATTTTATATCATAAATATATGACTGAAGAATTTAGTGTAAATAATGTAGTGCCTCCAAATAGGGAGCAGTATTCATTACAAAGAACTATCCCAACCGTTTTTTCTGGATGGAGTGATTTAACAATGGTTATTCCTGCATTAGGTAACGCATCTGGTCCTATAAGTGAAAGAATTCAGACACTTGATCCAGCACAACAATTAGCACTTCTACCTACTATTAGAGGAGCACTTAATCAATCAGGGATGGATATGAACCCTCGCCACTGTACCACCACTTAAGCTAAATTTAACTCCCCTA
>JBAXPW010000105.1:0-4173 GCA_037132015.1 Candidatus Roizmanbacteria bacterium | reverse complement strand
CTATGACATATGACTATATTGAAGAAAAATAGGGGTGTACTAGTGCGCCTTTTTATACAATGTCTATTTGTATTATTCTTCATATACACTGTTCAATCAATCTCATCTCCCGTGTATGCACTTCCCTCTACTACCTTTACGGTAACGAATACAAATAGTGAAGGTGCAGGAAGTCTACAGGACGTTATCAAATCAGTTAATGAATTAATGGATGATGAAAAACATATAGCATTTAATATTCCCGATAACGATCCTCGTTTTGCAAATAATGTATGGACTATTCCCATTCATGCAACAGAGTCAGCAATTCTTAACAATCATGTCATCATCGATGGTTTTACGCAACCCGGAAGTCATGCAAATCAAACTCCACACGTACCGGGACAAGAGATACGCATTGTTATACAAATCACTGATGGATCTTGGGACATAATGGGAAATAATAATGTGGTAAAAGGAGTTTCAGTTGTAACATCTGCTGATGTGCCAAGTGAGATTCCTAATCTTGAGATATCAGGAGATAATAATACGATCTCAGAATCATTTATTGGAATGCTTCCTTCTCAAGTATGTCAAGAACGTCGTCCCTATACAACTGTCAAAATGTATGGAGACAATAGTCTTGTAAATGCTTCTACTGTTATAGCTTGCGGAACGGCTTATCGAGGAGGTGCAATTGAGATGAATGGAACAGGGAACCTCAAAGATTCATTTATCAATGTAAATGCGCGTATGGAAGCTCTTGATGGAGAGGGTATAACAGTATATGCAACAAGCGGAACCGTAACGATAGAAAATATGGTGATTCAAGCCAATACGGTATCTGCTCTTTTATATAGTATCAGTAGTGATGTTCAACCAGCATTTCATATTCTTAATAATTTTATTGGTACTAATTATTCAGGAGAACGTACACTTAATGCTGGAGGGATATATATAAGCGGATGGTATTTGGGGTGGTTTGATACCACCGCTATAAAAGTATTAACAGATGTTGTAATTCAGGGGAATGTTATTAAAAACAACATGCCCAGCGATCCACAATGGTGTATATTGCAGGCTCAAACAGAGATGACTCCATTTATTGAGTTGACAAATGCATTACAAGCCGAGATATCAGATAATATTTTTTCAAATCTTTGTGGTCCTGTTTTTGGAATTAAGTCATTTAATGATCCTTCTGACGTATATAACGCCATGCATATGAATATTGTTAAGAATATTTTTACCAATATACGAGGATCCGCGATGGTGTTTTATGACTACAATGCAGTATTTAAATCAAAAGCGATGATATTGGATAATGAATTTCACAATATCCCCATGATTGCAATTGATAGATCTAGTGATTTTTTTACTCCAAATGATGAAGAAGACCTTCAATATCCTCTCAACTATCCCATTCTCACTGATGCACGGATGCAGGGGGATATATTGACGTTAGAAGGGTTTGCACGTCCCGGATCATATGTAGAGGTATATACAACAACTGATTATGGAGTGATGGATTGGTCATGGCAAATGACATCTGGATATACTCCGGGTGAGAAGCTTATCGCAACATTCACTGAAGGAAGCGCTCAGGATTTAGATACATCAACAGGATCATATGTATTTCCTTCTATCGATGTGGATTGGAGTATGTATATGGCATATGAACTATATGGAGCAGATACAACAAATAAATTCAAAGTTAATCTCAAGCTTTCACAACCGCTTCCAACAGATTCACTTCTCACGATGACTGCAACACTCAATAATGATACCTCTGAATTTTCTCCCTCCCGTCGGATTGATGTCTATGATCCCGAGGTAATTTTGTTGCCAACGCCGACCATAATACGGCCAACTCCTACACGAACTCCTACTCCTAATCCAACTTCAACACAATCAGGACAGGGAAAAACACCTGTTGCAACAAACACTCCTAACCCGATAAAATCGAGTCCAACTCCTAAAATAAATCCAACACCAACATCAACGGTGTATAAACCATCACCTACTCTTATTCCAATTCCAACCTCAGTGCCAAAACCAGTTAATATCACATTGCCTGAGATCAAAGCATATTATGATGTAGATGGTAATTTTCTCTACTCTGAAGGTATGTTGCCGGATTCCCAAATTTATACCCCCGTTACAACAGGAGATAATCATATATATGATCTGAAAGGAAAAACAATTGGCAAAGGATCATCATTTAACCTTCACATCTATTATAAACAACGGTGTTGGTATGTCGTTTTCTGTGGATATGCTGAGGCGATTAAAGAGATACCAATGAATGATATTATTTGGCAGGCATATAAAAAGAATTCCTATGTTATCGCACAAGTGCTCACGAGTTATGTGATGAATAGTGATGGTGAAATATCATTTAAACTCTTCGCTCCTGAGACTATTTCAGAAAATGATGAAGTGTATTTTGTATCGTTTCCTACAGGAACAACTACTATTCCTATTCCAGGAAAAAAGAGTATACGATTTGAATTATCAAATATATTGTCAGTGAGTAATGTGGTAAAACCAGTGAATGATGCCGATTTGATAGGAAATTTTGAGGTGCGTTTATATGCACGAAGGCCTATAAGTACACCACCTCTCAATGTTGGTCAGGTGGAACTATATGCATTTAAGGGAGGATATGGGGGTGATGTGTCAGGCAAATTTGATATTGGTCATGCATGGATTGCAATATTTAAAGATGGAAAACTGGCACAAACAATTAGCGCATGGCCAAACATACCATATAACAATAATTCCAGTGAAAATAAATATAAAGTTCTTTTTCCGAAAATTGAAACTTATACAAGTGTATATTTCAATCAATTTGAAGATGTGCAAACAACGATAGATTATATTGACAACCCAAGAAAATATTATAATATAAAATATAGATCATATATAACAAATAATCTAAAAAATTTCTACTCTCATAAAGACTATTTGTTGAATGATAAATATAAAAATACACAGGAACTAAACTCTGTAACTTATCAACTAGGAACTGTGGGTGAAGAATTAACATGGGCAAAAAATATCATTACTCAAGAGTTGGGCTATAATTTAAAATGGTTTAACTGTACGTCTTATTCTACGGATGCATGGAAACTTATCACGGGTGTATGGATAGATCCAATGAATGGTATTGATGGATATGCGATGATAAAGGGATTTGCACTAAAGTATCATTTAACTTTATATTTACCTGAGCCGTGGAATGTGTATAATAAATTATAATGTTAATATCAACTTAATTCCTTCGACTTGATAAGGAGAGGGTGAGGTGAAAATATTGTTTTATATATGAAAAAACATAATCAAAAAAGCATATTCATAGTTGTTGTGTTGGGAGTGTTGATGATTCTTGGAGGATTATATCTTCTTATTGGCAAAAATTATTTTGAAGAGCAGGCTCGAAATAGATATTATCTAAGTATATATAATAGTGGAAATGTATATCTTAAACAAATATATTTTGATAAAAGTACAAGCATACCATTCTCTGAATTAGGTGATTATAACAATTGGGGATTGGATGTTTCTAGTCTGAGATCATTACAATACAAGGATTCAAAAGAATTTGGAGTAAATGATGAAAAGTTGGAACTAAATTTTATTGAGGAAAAAAATTACTGGTTTGATAGTATTAATGTTACTAAAAAATTAAAATCGGTAATAATTGCATTGAGTGGATACGTGTCTCAAAATATAACTACATCAGTAGTTGTAGATGATAATAGATATGTCACAGATTATTCTTCTTCAAGTGGATCTACTCTTCTCCGTTCCACAAACAACTCAGCAGTGAATCGGGTGGATTGTCGAGTACGAGAGATTGAAGGGAAGAAGACAATAGAGATGATCGTGCGCATCACAGACAAAGAACGAACACCAGAAAAACAGGATAATACCAAAGTACCATACTCAAAAAGTTGTGAACTTAAAGATCTAGCTCCCGGGAGATATTATGTTGATTATTTTGGTCGATCATGGCTCACAGGCAAAGACAAAATCAAACGTTGGAAAGAGTTTGATATACGCTATAAAGATGTTGTCGTCAAAGACGAAGACTACTACTTCGCGATCATAGACGTGAAGTAAGTTTATAAAGTTTGTAAAGTACAAAGTCGAAAATCGAAATTTGATGTTGCCCTCGCCTTGATAAGGAGA
>JBAXPW010000104.1:0-4395 GCA_037132015.1 Candidatus Roizmanbacteria bacterium | reverse complement strand
TTTTCATATCCTTGTATTGTATTACAAGTGTTCGGATTCCGTTGAGAACTCATAGCTGATGTTAATCGTTACAAATTTCGTAGACTGTTAAGGTCTAAATACGTGGGTGGTGCATTTCGAAATAGAATGTAGGTTTCATGTAATATCTGCAAGGAAGATCTTATAAGAATAATTGCAGGAGAATATAAATTTAATATTAAGGAAAGTAGCATTACATATCCTTCTAGATATACTATATCGACATTAAAATTTAGAAAACATGCACATAGAGGGTTCAAACAAGCTCTTGATTACTACCTTCCTCTTTCTGCAACAGACGAAGAGCTAGGAGAAACAATATTAAAAGCATTTGATGTAATTGACTCATTGCCAGAAGAATATACGTAAGTTATATTGCCCAAAACGACTTTATTAACCTTATATTCCTACTCTCGTAGCATATAGTCCATTGATTATCCCCTTTTGACGATATATTATACCTTCTTAATAAATCATTTTATTTTCATGAAAAAATTTATATTTATATTATTTATCTTTCCACTGTTCTTTTCCCCAACTTTTGCGGAGGAAAAACAAGTCGTGATAAATGAATTCCTCATTGATAGTTCCCCTCAACAAATCGAACTACTTAATATTAGCTCCTCAAGCGCCAACCTCTCACATTGGTACCTCGACGATAGCGGAGGAAAAACATACACAACTATCCCTGATGGAACGATCCTTTTGCCTCAAAGTTGTATAGTTATCAGTGATGATTTGTATCTCAATGTATCAAGCACAGATACTGTGAGACTCTTTTCCTCAGAATTTCCCCCCGATTCACCAGAAGCAAAAATCATTGATTCGTACACCTACTCAAAAAGTCCGGGGAAAGATATCACATACAATCGAATACCCGATGGAACAAATACATGGGCAACAGCAAGTGCATCACTCGGTCAATTAAATAGTACAAAACAATCTTGTCTTGTCCTTCCCTCTCCAACCCCAACATTTATACCAACTCCAACTTTTACACCCACTCCTACACTAGCACCAACTGCAACTATTACACCATCCCCTACTCCTCTCCCAATACAAAATATATTTATTTCAGAAGCTATGGTATCACCACAAAGTGGAGAATCAGAGTGGGTTGAATTATATAATAACAACGATTTTAAAGTCAGCATTGTAAACTGGTATATCGATGATATTGCCCAAGCAGGAAGCACACCTCGCAAATTTAGTATGGAGATTGAGGCTCATTCTTATGGAACGTACGAACTATCCAGCAGTATATTTAATCATGAAAATGATAGTGTGAGATTACTCAATAATATGAGTCAGGAAATCGATAGCTTTGAGTATCAAACATCAGAAAGTAATATAACACTGGGAAGAACAGACCTACAAAATGATACATTTTGTATGCAACAACCATCACGAAATACAAAAAATAATTCCTGCATCAATCCAACTTCAATTCCAAATCCTACTACAAAACCAACTTCAACACCAAAGATTAAAAAAACTGAAACAATAATCCAAACAGAGAGTATACCTGATAAAATAATACCAAATGTGATATTACAAAATAATTTGTCAGATCCTATTTACTATTCATCTTCAGGAGTTGAATATGCACCTCTAACCGAATCATCATCCACGGGAAAAATAAAAGTTCTCGATTATAGCTCAAAAACAAATCCATACTTAATATCTCAAATACTCATGTTTGTATCAGGTATATTTGCTTTACTCTCTATTTCGGGAATTATTGCTAAAACTGTCCTCAAAAATGATCACTTAAAATATCAATTCTCACAACTATTCAATATTTTAAAACAATACATTATAGAATCACCACCAAATAAATTGTAAAAAATCAATTTGCATATTGCCATATAAACGGTATTCAATAATGCGTTATGAAACAATGCATGAAATTTTTATATCATTGGGCTCCTCCCATCTTTTTGATGGGGATAATATTTTTTCTTTCCTCACACACTCGACTTACTCTCAGCGGGCAATCACAAACGGACTTTTTATTTTTCAAAATGGGACATCTTATTGAATATGCAATTCTCTACTTTCTCATATTTCGAGCTCTTTTTTCCCTAAAACCAAACCAAAAGTTTCAAACCAATCTTGCAATTAAGGCATTAATTATCGCTGTTCTCTATGCCTTCTCTGATGAATTTCATCAAACATTTGTGCCAACTCGAGAAGGTGCTTTTCGTGACGTAATGATCGATTCGCTTGGAATTTGTATTATGTTAAGCTATATTAAATATAATATATCGGTATTGAAAAAAACTATTTGGATATGATAAAAAGATTATTACATCATTATTTTGGTTCACACGAACACAATAATTTTAGACCAAGGATTCTACACCTTGATTTTTTGACAGCATATCTTGTTGGAGCGATCATACTCAGTATTATTTTTAACAGCACTGGATTCAAATCAGGAGATATTCTTGGATTTTCAACTGATATCACCGTCTCGAAACTATTCTCACTTACCAACGGAGAACGAACAAAAGCCGGACTCAGTCAATTAAAGTACAATACTAAACTCGCGCAAGCAGCACATGCAAAAGCAGAAGATATGTTTGCACAGAATTATTGGGCACATTATGCTCCAAATGGCAAAACACCATGGGACTTTATACTCAATTCAGGATATCAATATGAATATGCAGGAGAAAATCTCGCAAAAAACTTTCTTTTTTCTCAAGGAGTAGTCGAAGCATGGATGCAATCACCATCTCATAAGGAAAATCTTCTGCGAAAAGAATATACAGAAGTTGGATTTGCAGTTGTAAATGGCATGATTAATGATGAACCAACCACATTGGTAGTGCAAATGTTTGGAAAACCAGCACCCGGTGCGCTTGCTGACAGCTCTTCTTCTGATGTTGTTCCTGCATTGGTACCTGAAATAGTAACAAAACCAGTTGCAGAAAAACATGTACAGACACCAGCAGTGTTAGCACAAGACAAAGGACCTGTGTTCAATCTTCTCCCATCATATATCAATATTAATATGATGTTTATAATCATGCTCATTGTTACTCTTGGTATCGATGCGTATGTGATAACAAAATTAAAGTTTATACGAATTGGAGGAAAGCACATGGCACACATGATATTCCTCGCATTTATATTATCAGGATTGCTCATTATATTAAAAGGCTCTGTATTATGAAATACCTCTGGCATCATATAAAAACAGATTTTCTTAAACACACCTTTGATTATATGGTGCTAATCACTGCAGGAATATTTTTTCTTCTTGCTTTGAATATTTTTAGAGGTGAACGATTTATGATATTTCTTGTACTCTTTGCTTTTGCATCTTTTTACATCATATGGGCAATGTATCACCACGCAGTCAATCGGAGTATTAAGCTCAAAGTTGTGGTAGAATATATCCTGATAGCATTTACAATACTGTTCTTACTCAGGATTATTATTTTCCCCTAATGCACCCTAACCAACTATGAAAGGTATTATACTTGCAGGAGGTAGTGGCACGAGATTGCGACCTCTCACAAAAATAACGTCAAAACAATTACTACCTGTTTATAATAAGCCGATGATTTTTTATCCTTTAGAAACGCTTCTCAAAGGTGGAATCAAAGATATTTTGATTATCATGGCGCCACAATATGCAGGACATTTTCTTAATCTTTTAGGATCAGGACGAGAATTTGGCGCAAAATTTAGCTATGAGATACAAGATGAACCTCGAGGGCTTGCGGATGCATTTCGTATTGGAGAAAATTTCATCGATGAAGACAATGTTACTATGATATTAGGAGATAATATATTTGATCATGACTTTTCTCCAAGTATCAGCTCTTTTACATCGGGAGCAAAGGTATTTGCAAAAAAAGTTCCCGATCCTCAACGTTATGGGGTTGTAGAATTTGATGAAAATCACAAAGCTCTCTCAATCATCGAAAAACCAACAGATCCAAAAAGTAATTATGCAGTAACAGGGATATACATATATGATAATAATGTAGTTCAGTATGCCAAAGATCTTCAACCATCTCCTCGTGGAGAAATCGAGATAACTGATATTAACAACTTATATCTCAGTAAAGGAAAGCTTACCGTAGATATTATCGAAGGTTTGTACGAAGATGCAGGTACATTTGATAGTCTACTTCGAGCAAGCAACTATTGGGCTGAGAAATCTCAATAATATTGACAAATATTATAAGACTTTATATAATTCGTGTATGCCAGACCTACATTCTATTTCGAAATGCACCACCTACGTTTTTAGACTTTAACAGTCTACGAAATTTGTAATGATTAACATCAGCTTCTAAAGACTCATTCGGAGTAAGAAATCCTAAACACTTACGAGGAGTATTGTTTAGTTGATTTTCC
>JBAXPW010000103.1:0-4405 GCA_037132015.1 Candidatus Roizmanbacteria bacterium | reverse complement strand
ATCAGTCTTTATTATTTCGATACATGACTGAGTTGATAACTCAGCCTCACTATAATACAGTTGGAGGACTTTCAAATCTCTCATCAAGATTATCTAAGTATAAAATAGATATTCGGAAAGGTGTATCTTCATTAATGCAGCTTTTTCGGGTACCTGCTCAAAGGTATCCTCAAGATGCTCAGGCTAGACTTCAAACTTCAGTAGATGCTATTTTGCTTAAGTCACTTGACAGTGTAGATAATTTACGATCACCATGATCATCCGGAGGAGTTGTATTAAGAGCACGATTACTCGCAACTATAGCTAGAATAATGGGTATGGATATAGAAAATAGGTTGATGGATGGTCTTTCTCATTATGAAGATCCGTTTTATGCCAGTCTGTCAAATAGAGAATTAGCAGAATTACTTCATGATCCCGAGTATAAAAGATATTATTCTGATATAGTTCGTGAAAGTCTTTCAAAATTGTATGGTATAAAATCTAATCCTCAGACAACTTGGAGAGTGTCGCTTCCTGATGAATCGATTGGTGGTAAAAATCTATCCAGTCCTATTCCTCAAGTCATGGTGTATTTATCGCGTACAGATATGCAAAGAATACTTACAAGTTTAGGAGACTTTAAAAGGAAACCAATTAATGATGTTTATGCTCAGGAGGGAATGCAGATAGGTAGTAATTTATCTTTATTGAGAATTAAAGGAATAAATCATAAAATTATAAAAAAACTTGGAAGAAATGGCATCATGTTTGCTGTAGCACGAACTGAAAAACTAACAGATGATATTTGTATTGATGTGCCATTCTATACTATTCGTGCCATGACCAATGAACCTCCGTTATACTTGTTTGTTCTTCAAGGATATAATGATACTACTTCGTCTCCAGAAGCACCTCTTTTTTCGTTTGATCCATCAAGTCCCAGTTTAGAATCAGATATTCTTACACGACTTATGCTCTACTTAAATCCTGAAGTATTGAAGAGGGAAGGGTATGAAATAAATGTTGATAATAATAGGTTGACAATAATACCAAAATAACATAAATATTAAATTTATACTGGAGAAATACATAAAGGTTTCTTTTTTATCCTATTACGCTATAGAGAGAAGGAACAAATACACCTTTATTGTTTAATGGATGAGTAAATATGGTCATGAATTTATTAGTGTCGCGATGATCTATTTGTGTTAATCTAGTTGATACTTGGTTATCAGCAAATTCGTATAACCGTATACCATTTTCACTTGGCCTATGACCAATTATCCAGTCGGTCGATTGAGCGTTTGGAACAAAACTACGAACTGTTTGGATTACATTAACGTGCAATTCTTCAGCAGATAATCCACTTTTTTTATTTTCTCGATTCTCTGTCCATGTTAGTCCGCCAAGTGTTCGTTCATCAGCCTTTTTTGGTCTTTTTCCAACAGCTAAGTGAGCTTGAGGATGATCAGGATGACACATATCAGGGATAATATGCATATCAGGTGCAGCATGTGATGCCAATATAGCATAATCTTGATCTTCGTAAATTGCCATAAGTGGTAGTCGTTCAGTAAGTTGGAGGTGAGCCTGAATAAAATCGTCTTCTCCTAATTCTTCAGCTATGCTATACATAGCCATTGGTTGAGATACAATTTTACCACCTTTTATAAATTTTTCATCTGGTTTACAAATTCGGTCATGGTTTCCACGCAACCATAATACTTGACCTGGATATCTCAACATTAATTTAAATACTTCGGTTTGAGTGATTATAGATCTTAAAAGTTCCTGTTGTAGCAATAACTTACTTAGATGTTGGTTGAGTTGTGGTATCGCAAGTAAAGTAGTTGTAAATTTATCATAATCTTCTGTCCTAATATTCCAGTGTCTCTCGTTTTCTGAGTTATTTAAGTCACCTAAGAATGCCACAGTACCACCTTGCTCAAGAGTAGAAAAACTTCGTTTGCCATGACCAATATCCTGAATAATTGTAGGTCTGGAGTGAATATCTTCTACAAAAAGAATTCCACCCGTTGTATGTGATATTCTTGCAATACGATCTGCGGGAAATGATTCTGTGGTTAATACTTTGTTTACTAAGTCTGTATATTCATGAAAGAATCCTCTCATTGTAATCTTTTCCTGAGTTCTAAAGGGATGAGCAAGTGTATGTGCAACTCTACAATATAGTTCTGGATTATGCATATGAATAATTGTTGAAATTCTAAGCACTGTTTACATGTTTGGATTCATAGTTGGTTATTATGGCAATCCAGGTATTAAATAGACATCTTGCATACTTCTTGCATCATGAGTAATTAGTTCAACACCTTCAACAATGGTTGTAAATTGGATTGCTTCAGGATCAGGATACAAATCATGAGGACGTAATTTTTGTATTAAATATCTCCCAATAAATGGTAATCCAGATGCGGTAGCTTCGTCATGGTGTCCTTGATTTTTAAATCCGGTTCTTACTCGATTTGAAACTTTAGTAGGCGGAATAGGAGCTCCTCGCCACACTTTTTTATCAGCAAGATTCAACACTCTTACATTATTTCTACGATCATTGGGAGTCATTGGATCATCTTCGGTTGTTGCTAATCCTTGAAATAAGTGTATGCCTTTTCCTTGGTTGATAAGTTGTCCTGTATCTTTGATAAATCCGCCATCAAAAAATGCTTTTGGCGGAAAATTTGCACCTCTTAAAACAATAATTAGTCGCTTATAAAGTTCAAGTTGTTCCGTTATAACATGTTCAGCAAATAGACTATCAACTGTTGCTAATGTTTGAATTTCAGCATCTGCCCTTGCAATAAACGCAGCTACCTCTTCCCATGAACAATGATCAGGTGTGCCTTTTCTACCAATACCAAAATAGTCTTGTTTATGTCTAACCCATAAATTGGGAATTATACGTGTCGCATTATTATAACCTGCCACCTCTCTTTTATTTGTTTTTGGATAAACATGGACTGCATTAAAGGTTAAGGCTGTTTGATCATGAAATGGGTCAACAGAATAGTAAGGTCCCCCTTGGTTTTCCCATTTCGATAATTGGACATCACTTCTGACCATACCTTCTGGTGGTTTTTCAGATGCAACTAATTGCGATAGTTGTTCAATCCCAATTTCATCTATTGACATTGTTCTAAAGCGGTTAGAAACTAATGAAACATATGCATGAACTGATCCGCTTAGTTGAATATCTTGCTTAGAAAGGGATCTAGTAATGTCAATTACTTCTGGTTCTAGGCCAGGTTTTCTCGACATATATATATGAGGACCGGCTTTAATGACATGGTATCCATTTATTACACGATCTTCGACATCAGTTAATTCAACAAACGGCTTGTAGTGAAGTTCATAATGCAACGTACTTCTATCATGGAACTCTGGTTCTTCATATAATCTTCTATATGTATCAAGTCCATTAATTGCGTCTTCGAGATACTCTGTTGGATCTGTTGCACTAGCGCCAAATGGGTACTTTGTCCATGAAAATCGAAGTCGATGTATATATCTTAAAAGTTCAGTAGAATTGCCTATTCTACGGTGCATCGTAGCTAATTCAGAATTTTTTCTAGAGAAACCTACTGTAGACAATGCTAACTTAGCTCCAAAATCTCTTCCAAATACAGCTAACTGTTCTTCTAACAATTCATTTGAGGACATACTGTCATTATCAAGAAAGGGTGTTATGACACCTTTCTTCATTTTATTAATCAAGGGATGTGCATCTTTTCCAAACTTCTGCCATGCGACTGCACGTAATCCGGAAAATAAGTCATAGAAGCCATTTCGAGTTAACGAAGTTGCTGATCCACTTGCTCCTTGTGAACACATTTGACAAACATTTCCACATCCCGTTTCGATTTGAGCATGTTTAAATAGATCGTAAAAGTCATCTGGCAAACCAGATAACTGTGTTGCTATATCTTTTCGTAAAGTAATTCTATCAGCTGTTATTAGATTTGGGTCTTCACCTGTCAATGCCCAATTAGAAGGTTCAGATGTTAAAAACTCGTTTGAATTTGGTTGATTATTTTCGATCATAAATTTTTATACGTAATTAATTTTTCTTCTTCATCGAAGACTTTGTAATTGTTGACTATATGTATGAATTAGTTTTTTACTAAAATCTTCATCGAACCTATATCCTCTATACAATGTTGATTTTAAATCAATAATAGGTAATTCTGTTGATGGCATATGAGTTACTTCTAAATAACTAATAGCGGTCAATAAATTTTCCCTGACTTCTGTGATGCTGTTTGATGTCAAATCCCAAATAGGTTCAGTAGTTAAAAATTTATCCATTAAAATGCCTAGGGTAAGGAGTTTATTTTGCTTCCTCATAAAATATTCGTGTTGCATGATTGATAGGTGTTACCGAAACGGAAAAGGAAGTGAGGTGGTT
>JBAXPW010000102.1:0-4532 GCA_037132015.1 Candidatus Roizmanbacteria bacterium | reverse complement strand
GAACAAGGCAATATAATCCATACGAACAACACTGTTAAAAACCGTTTGGGCTATACGGCTGATGAACTACAGGGATTATCTGTCTTGATGGTTCATCCTGCCGAACGTCGTGAAGAAGCGGGCAGAATAGTGGGTGAGATGCTAAGCGGTCAAGCAGAGTATTGTCCTGTGCCGCTGGTTACCAAATCGGGCATTCAAATCCCTGTTGAAACTAGGGTGGCTCATGGATTTTGGAACGGAAACTCGGCGATTTTTGGCATCACAAAAGATATCTCTCGGCTCAGATTGTCGGAAGAAAAGTTCTCGAAGGTATTTTATCTCAACCCTTCAGCATGTGGGTTAAGCGAGACAGAAACGCACCACTATATTGAAGTGAATGATGCATTCAGTATGTTATTGGGATATAACAAAGAGGAAGTCATCGGAAAAACAGCTATAGAGTTAGGTATTATGTCAATTGAAACGACTAATGCTTTGGTACATAAAATGGATAGCAAAGGCAGACTTATCAATGCACAAACGTTCCTAAAAACAAAGAACGGCGAACTAAAACCCGTGTTGCTATCGGCAGAAAACATTGTAGTTCAAGATAAAGTTTTTCGTTTCACCATTGTTCAAGATATGACGGAACACAATGCCGTACAGGAATTGATTCGAGTTAAAGAACATGCTGTGGAAAGCGAACGCCTGAAATCAGCTTTCCTAGCCAACCTGAGTCATGAAATCCACACACCAATGAGTGGGGTGTTAGGCTTTACCAACTTATTGAAGAAGCCGGATCTGGCGGGCGAAAAACGACTCAAATACATTGAAACTATTGAGAAAAGTGGTGCGCGAATGCTTCATATTATCAATGATATTGTTGATATCTCTAAAATTGAATCGGGGCTTATGAAGATGCATAGTAAACCCACCGACATCTGTTTACTTTTGAAAGATATCCTAAATACTTTTGAGCCCCAAGCACACCAAAAGAACCTTAAATTTATCCTGAACAACACCTTGCCAGAAGCGGCATGTGCTTTTAATGCAGATGTTGAAAAACTCAATGCCATATTGAGTAATATAGTTATAAATTCCATCAAATATACCACTATGGGTTCAATAGAATTGGGGTGTAAGAAAACTGACGATGGACTCGAATTCTATGTAAAAGATAGCGGCATCGGCATTCCCAAGGATAGATTTTCTGCTATTTTCGATCGTTTCACCCAAGTGGATATCTCGAACCGACAAGCCTATCAAGGGGCGGGTTTGGGACTTTCCATAACGAAGGCTTATGTGGAAATGCACGGAGGCACCATTTGGGTGGAGAGCGAAGAAAGCATAGGGAGCACCTTCCGTTTTACGATTCCGTATGAAGTTGAATCCTAAGATAAAAAATGAAGAATTAAAATATTGTTGCTATCGCATCCCAAGTAAAAACAGATGAAAAAACTTAAAATCCTTATCGTAGAAGACGATGAATTCATGGAATTTCTGCTTAACGAAATAGTTGAAACATTTACTGACGATGTTTTAATAGCTCGTGACGGACAAGAAGCCGTGGATATATGCCACGACAACCCCGACATTGATTTGATATTGATGGATATCCGTATGCCAAAATTGGATGGGTTTGAAGCTACTATAGCCATACGCAAGTTTAACAGCAGCGTTGTTATCATTGCCCAAACAGCATGTGCATATTCTGACGATGAAGAAGAATCAAAAAAAATCGGATTCAACGACTATGTTTCGAAACCTATGAGCGAAGAAATGCTGGCGATGCTTATTGAGAAGCATATTGAGGGGAAGGTTTGATTTTTGATTTTTGATTTTAGATTTTTGATTTGGGATTTTGGTGATTCAGTCTCTGCTGTGCGAAGTTCGCAAATTCGGGTAATAGGCGATGTTTGGTGCCGAAAACGAGGTTTAGATAATTTCTTACGAATGATTGTGCCATACTTATATATATTACGCCCTTTCAGGGCTATTCGGTTTTTGGTTCATTCTTAGCACAGGGCTTACACCCTGTGTTCCTGTATATCGCCCTTACAGGGCTAGGCTGTAGTATTCAAACTTAACTTTCGGGATAGTAGCGACGGAGGCAGGGGCTAATGCCGAAAGGTTTTTTTCAAAACTCTACCATCAATTTCCTTTATAAATGGCACTAAAAATCTCAAGAGGCTTCGCCGATTCTGCTACGCCCAATGAATCAGATTTTTGCCAATCTCTCATTGCACCTAGCGTATCCCCATAAGTAATTTTTATGGAAGCTCTGTTATGCAAAGCCGGTCCATGGTTAGCGTTCAACATAACTGCCATATTATAATTGGTCATGGCATCCACTAATTTCCCCTTTTTATTCAGGATGATACCTTTGTTGCTGTAGGCGTTCGCATATTTTACATCAGCGAAAATTGCTTTGTTGTAATAAAATAATGCTGTTTCATCTTCATTTAAGTATCTCTTAATTTCTCCCAAATTGTTATAAGCCGAAGCATAAGCCGGATAACATTCAATAGCTTTCTCAAAGTCGGCAATGGCGCCTTGAATGTCGCCTAAAGATTGTTTTGACAGGGCTCTGTTATGATAGGCTAAGGCAAATTTGGGTTTTTTCTTTATGATATCATCAAACAGCGTGATGCTATTTTCCCAAACACTTATTCTTGCACTGGTTTGATATAAAAAAAAGAGGACAAACAGACATAATGTGATAAGAAGATAATTTTTGATTTTCTTGGCATAACGAAATCTATTATCAATAACATAGGTAATAAACTGTCCAATGATGAAGAACAAACCGGTATAAGATAAATAGGTGTAGCGATTGGCTGCTCTAAAAAAACCGGAAGGAACAATGCGTAAAACCACAGAGATAGCTATAAGAAAAAATAGTAGTCCAAAAATCAATTCTCTTCTAAAGTTACCAGCTTTATAAATAAGCCATAAAATAAAAGGTATAATTGGAATGGAAAGATAATACTTTAAGGGCAGAAACGTGTCATTATCAGGATAAGGATATATGGTGCAAAGGTCGAAAGGCAGGAAGAGTTTGTTGAAATAAAAAACAATTGAATAATTAGAGATAAGCAAGTTGTTTAACAAAGAATAATTCAGATTTATTTCAAAAATAGAATCCTCCACAGCAGCATGAGTATATAATGTCAAAATTCCAAAGAAAAGCGCAATCAAAAAGAATGGAATTTTTTCGAGAAACATTCTCCAGTCTATTTTCCTAGACACATAATAATCTAACAGAAGCAGCATAGGTGCCAGTGTAACAGCAGAAGGCTTAGAAAGAGCTGACAGTATGAAAAACAAAGCGATATAGGCTAAATATTTAAGCTTATAATTGCTTCGAAGGTATTTTAAATAATTTGCCAATGCCAACAAATAAAAAATGAGAAACAATGATGTTTTCATCTCTGATACCCACGTCACCACTCCTACATGCATCGGATGGATAGCAAACAACAAGGCTACGATAGTGGCAGTTTCATATCGCTTTGTTAGTTTGAAAATGAAATAGTAGATAGTGATAATGGCAAGAAGGTGCATCAGTAAATTAGTAAAATGATATACACTGGGATTAAGCCCTCCAAATCTATATTCTAAAGCGTAAATAAAAAAAAGCAAAGGATTGTACATCCCCTCCACGGGTGTGGTGAATATCCTTTTTAATCCTTCGAGTGACATGTCGCGTATTAGCGGATTGGTCGAAATATAGAAATTGTCGTCCCACAACACGAGCTGATAATAAATTACTTTAAAAAAGATAATAAAGGTGAAAATAACAATCAAAGAGACGATAAGGATGTGGCGCCAATTATCTGTCATTACAGGGGATGCAACGGAGCTTGATTTGATTTTTTTATTTCTTGCCATTTTTCTAATTATTTAGCGTATAACATTTCCACGATTTATGTAAAATCATGGATACTACTATTTCATGTATATTTAAGAATAAGCGCCTTGTTTATTACTATTACACTGTAAAAGCAAACAGCAAATAGATATATTAAATAACAATTAGGCAACAAATATACGAATAATAATTCAAATAGCAATATAAGATATTGCATAAAGTTGAATTACGTGTTAAGCATATTTGTATAAGAAGTTAATTCCACATTTGGTTTAGGCTGATTTACTTTCATTTATAGCTCTTTAGGCTTTTGTCTAAACCATTAAAAATAATATCTATAGTTTGCTCCTTTTTTTTTATCTTTATCCTCATATTTTTATTTTATTATAGTGGTTATTGATTTCCCTCTATATGTTTTTTTTACTGTAATTTCATGCCATTAATTTGCGTCCTTTAGCAACACGCAATTAAAATATATAAATTAAATTATAATTCCGTAATCAAAACCTTATCCATTTTTATCTATTCCCTATTATTATGCTTCAAGCAAATTATTTCGAATTTTTATGCCTTTGTAAGTAACTGTAAATAAGCTTATAAATAAAAAGGGAGAGCTTTTGTCAGACATCTGATATCCTTTATCAGATAAATGGTATCCTTTATCAGACATCTGGTATCCTTT
>JBAXPW010000101.1:0-4804 GCA_037132015.1 Candidatus Roizmanbacteria bacterium | reverse complement strand
ATATATATCTTTGTACAAATCATATTCCCCTTTATTTATACTCCTTATAATATATAAAATTGTATTCTGAGGAGTGTCAGATTGCTTCAATTCGGGTAACATAGCTTCCATCAAAGGACGTATCATATGATGATTTTTCGTTTTACTTAAAGTAGTCAAAGCATGGCTAACAGGTATTACAACAGTGCAATGCGCTATCAATCCTTTGTCTAAGATAGTTCCCGAAGGAATCAGTCCGCTATCTTTCAAATATATACCATGTCCCTGAGAAAAATACATATCACTTGATGGCACTACCATCTCTAGAGGAGAATGAGGTAAGGAAATAAACGATCTATCATGTTCATCAAAAATATCTGGTCGACTTACACCTCGATATCTTTGAAATCGAGGTTGTAAATCTATCATAGATACATTATATAATATTCACTTATAGTAATTTACTAGTCAAGCTGGTGTTGCACTTTATTTATATATCTGCAACAATAAATGTATGGCAAGACATATTGTATTAGGAAACCAAAAACTCTTAGTAAACATCGACCAATGGCTCCAAGTACGTGATTTATATTTTCCTTATGTAGGTCAATATAATCATCTCGTTGGACATGCGCAACGCATGGCAATAGTAGAAAATGATGAAATTTCATGGCTCAATGAAGAATCATGGCATCGCCATCAGACATATGAACAAGACACGATGATCTCAGATGTTACCGCAGTTCATGAAGAAAAAAAGATCTCAATTCAATTAAAAGAAACGGTATTACCCGATTCTAATGTCTTTCTCAGACAGATTACAATAAAAAATAAAGCAGACACCCAACGAAAAATTCGTTTTGCTTATCATCATGATATTCATATGTATGGTGATGGAATAGGGGACACAGGATACTATGATCCAAAACATAGAGCCTTGATATTTTACAAACAATCAACATATTTTTTGATCGGATATTCCACAGATGATGGAAGACAGTATGTGTTTGATTATGATATTGGACCACACACAGAGCCATCTATGAATTTGGCAAAACGACCCATTCATCAAGGAAAAGTATCTGCAGTTATGGCCATCGATCTTGAAATTGCACCCCACAGTACACAAACATTTTGTTACTATTTGATAGCAGATGAGAACCTTCATGAAGTATATAAAGCAAATACCAACTTTTTAAGTAGGCCTACATCAGATCATTTTTCAACAGTGAAAGCATACGATAAATCATATCTTGAAAAAATAAAGCCTGAAATTTCAGCACTACCTGAAAAAATTCAATCACTTTTTAAACGATCACTTCTCGTCATAAAAACACAGATAAATAAAAATGGAGCAATTATAGCATCTACCGATACTGATATCATGCAATTTAATCGCGATACCTATTGTTATATGTGGCCTCGTGATGGTGCACTTGTCGCAATATCTCTCATTCGCGCAGGTTATGCTGATCTTGCCAAACCATTTTTTGAATTCTGTCGTGATGTCTTGTACGAAGATGGGTGTCTTTTGCATAAATATAATCCTGATAAAACTCTTGGTAGTAGTTGGCATCCATGGGTACACAAAGGTGTGCAATCACTTCCCATTCAAGAAGATGAGACTGCTCTCGTTCTCCACGCACTCTGGATATATTATGAAGAAACCAAAGATATAGAGTTTATAAAGTCAATGTTTTTTGATCTTATAAAACCAATGGGGGATTTTCTTTCTGCATATAAATATCAACCATTTGATATTCCAAAGGAAAGTTATGATCTTTGGGAAGAACGTCGCGCCATATTGACATTTACAACAGCAACAGTTGTTGCGGGACTTATTGCAGGCAAACGTTTTGCAGGATTAGTAGCAGATGCAAATTTTGAACAAGAATGTGAAAAAGAGATACAAAAATACAAAGAAGCAATGATCAAACTTTTTTATAATGCTGAAAAAGGATATTTTCGAAGAGGAGTATCGCTCGAAAATGGAGCAGTAGAATATGACGAAGCTCTTGATGCATCAGTATATGCGATCTTTGAGTTTGGCGTGTTTGCACCTGACGATCCTATGGTCGTTTCAACGATGCAAAAAGTAAAAGAATGGCTCTCAGTGAAAACTCCAGTGGGCGGAATAGCACGATATTGGAAAGATAATTATTTTTCCAAATCTGATGATTGTGATCGTATACCCGGAAATCCATGGTTTATAACAACCCTATGGTATGCAAAATGGCTTGTTGAAAAAGCAAAATCACAAGATGATCTTGTAGAAGCTATGAATATTCTCAATTGGGTTTCTGATCATGCGCTTTCATCTGGCATCCTTGCAGAACAACTTCATCCCGATAAAGGAGAGCCATTATCTGTTTCACCACTTACATGGTCTCATGCCGAATTTATTGATACAGTAAATCGATATACGGTAAAGATTAAACAACTTGGAATACAAGATTCGGTTGAATTTGTAGCAACAGATGTATCAACAACACCAATCGTCGAGGCAATAACAGATAGTTCTATTGGAGGAATTCCACTCGATCATGAGTTAGAACCACCTGATGATTTTCCTATGTTGCCATCTTCTCATCATGCTTTTTTTGCATATCTTGATGAGGTTAAACGCACAGGAATTAAATTGATATAATTGTTGTATGACAGAACCTATCGATTCTACTCAGCCACCAGTAAATCAATTAAAGGAAAAAATAAATAGTTTTTTTTCTTTATTATCCAATCTGTCAGAGCCAAAACAAATTGCATTATTTGCATTTGGTTTGTTTGTTATGGGAATTTCTGTTTTTTGCATTGTCTCGTTGAGTCAAGGTATGAGCTCAAATATAAGCGGTAGTCCAATAACACCATTTCTTCCAACTCATACTATCACGCAAGATTCAAATAGTATTGACACCACTTCTGGGGAGGTTGCGGGTGCATCAGCAGAAATACCCACTGAAAAACAGATTCCGACAATAAAACCAATATCACCTCGCCCAACATCAACTCTCATTCCAACGCAAAAATCAGATCCAACACCTACCAATACTCCAACACCAACTTTGAAGCCTACTCCATCACTAACACCAACTACAACTCTCACACCAACTCCAACAACTAAGCCCGCAACGACAAGTACACCAATACCATCCGCTATAAATACACCTACTCCGACAAATACGCCTACACCTACAAATACACCTACTCCGACAAATACGCCGATACCTACAAACACACCTACTCCAATAGAGACGCCTATACCGAAAATAACTTAACCTTATTTATCCTTCTCATGCAACGTATGAGAAAGAAAAAAAGCACTCGCAGACCAAAAAATAATATCAATCATGACCGAAGTTACATTTAGCTCCGATTGAAGTACACACATAACAATGATCAAAAATAAAGTTCTCCCAGCAAGAGTTCCGTATTTATGGACGTGATAAAATAAGGTTCCTAAAAAAATACAATACAAACTTAATCCAACCAAACCCATTGTTACAAGTATCTCTAACAACTGCGCATGAGCTTTATCTACATACACATCATTATTCACTTTTAGGGGCCAATCTACGGACTCAAACGCATAATCAAAATTTGCGTATCCCCATCCAAAAATTGGTTTTTGAGACCATGCCATTATTGCTTTTGTAAAAATTCGTTGCCTACTTTCAAAACTCATTTGTTGACGTGAATCAAATTGAAAATAACTTACGCTTAAAATACATAATAAAATAATTGATAAAATTAAAAAAATAACAGGCTTTTTCTTATGAATAACAAAAATATATCCCAGTATAAAAATACTAATACAAACCAACCCTCCTAGCGCATGAGTAAAACCAATCGCAATAATTTGTATAATGAGACCTATCAAAAAATATCGATGAAAACGAACATCCTTATGTGCAATAATTCCATATAAAATAGTTGGTAATGTAACAGCGAGATATCCCGACAACAATTTACTATTTCCAAATGTTGTTGCAATAGCAGGAATAGAAAATGTGTGAGAAGTTATCATCCCAAAAAGTCCGATAGACACAACGCCGATACTCATTATAATGCTTGAGATTGCAAGAATATAACAATACGTCCCAAAGTGATACTCTTCTGATAATAAATATGCAATAAAAAATAGACAGATCAAATGAGCTAAAGTAAAAAGTCCATCCCATCGATAATAATTGCCAATCATACTTTTCAAATCATTTACACCAAATAGAGATGAAAATACAGCACTCGCAAAAAAAGCTATAATCAAAATCCAGATATATATGGGAGTTTTGTATCGTATACGAATATGGGGGAGTGCTAATAATAATAAAATGGTTAATACTTCAACCCATCGAAGAAATAAATAAACTCGGGGCACTTCGTAGGGAATTTCATACCAAGGCCAGAAAAAAAATGGTAATAAAATAAGACCAGTCGAAAAAACAGGAAATAATATTTTACTTGCTATCTTACGAATAAACTGAATAAATTTCATATGAATGCTAATTTGAGTATAGCATACCCAGTCACGATTATTTCAGATCCCACTAACCGCATTTTTCCGCTATAATTGAAAGAATTGAATCAAACAAGTTATAAGAGGTATGAGGAAATGTGTGAGGGATACATCCCTCGACTCTTCGACATTTCATTTAAAGCCGTTTAGGCGGTGTCGAAGATGGAGAGCTGGAGAGGTGTAACCTCTCCACTACAAAACGATAAGGTTGTTCACTATACAAGTTATCAAGCGATGTGAGGGAGTGTTCGAGGGATACGTCCCTCGACTCTTCGACATTTCATTTAAAGCCGTTTAGGCGGTGTCGAAGATGGA
>JBAXPW010000100.1:0-4815 GCA_037132015.1 Candidatus Roizmanbacteria bacterium | reverse complement strand
ATCTATAGTATATTTTAGTATAATAGGCTGTTATGACAAGTCAAGAAATCTCAACATCGTTTTCTCAAATATTTCAAACTATAAAGAATAGGTCAATTTCATTCTTCCTTGGAATGGCTATTGTTTTACTTATTATAACAGTCTCAATAAAGTTTATAACGATGTTGTATAACACAAAAAATGTAAAAAAAGGTCCTCCGTCTATATCTTTAGAAAGAGGTTTAGTTCATAATGTGTTAAAAGGAGAGGATCTATTTTCTATATCTCGAAAATACTATGGATCTGGATTATATGCAATGATAATTGCTGATTTTAATAAACTACCTACAACTTCTACCCTTTCAGCGGGACAAAAACTCATCATTCCCTCTATTACTATGGTTCCCGAAAAGGGAGAAATAAGCGCAACAAGCACAGCTCAAGTAAAGATTTTTAGCAAAACATACGTTGTACAACCTGGTGAAAGTCTCTGGGATATAGCACAAAAACGATACGGTGATGGCAATCTCTGGACTCGGATAGCAGAAACAAATGGAATCACTGATCCTAATGTAATTACAGAAGGATATAAACTAAAACTCCCGTAAGTAGTTGGTAGTAAGGAGTTTGTTCTGATATCGTTAACTCATTTACCCTTTTAATGGAAAGAGTAATTCTTAATTCATAATTTTTTTATTCGCAATTCGTAAATCTCATAACCCATGCTATAATATTTATGTGCGGGATTAGTACATCGGTAGTATGCATCCTTCCCAAGGATGAGAGGCCAGTTCAATTCTGGTATCCCGCTCACTTACATTATGAAA
The DNA here is from genome assembly GCA_037132015.1 of Candidatus Roizmanbacteria bacterium. GTDB lineage: Bacteria > Patescibacteriota > Microgenomatia > UBA1406 > GWC2-37-13 > JBAXPW01. Next base: position 4,009 of record JBAXPW010000100.1, on the reverse strand, counting down.
AAAGGTATAGATTACATCGGAGTTGCAGTTGGCGCAATGATCTTCAATGATAAAGATGAATTATTTCTTTCAAAACGTAGTAAGAACTGTAAAAATGAAAGAGGATGTTGGGAAATCCCGGGAGGTGGAGTTAATTTCAATGAGAAACTGTCAGATGCGATCATTCGAGAAATGAAAGAAGAGTATGGAATAGATATTATAATAATTCAACAATATCCCGCTTTTGACCATATTTTAACTGATGAAAAACAGCATTGGGTTCCCAGTACCTTTTTAGCCAGACTAAAGCAGAATCAAATGCCAGTTATCATGGAACCTGAAAAATGTGATGAAATTGGTTGGTTTCAACTCGATAAATTACCATCTCCATTATCAAAAATTACAATACTTGATTTAAATTACTATAAAAATTTGAAATGAAATCTAAATTTATGATATGTGAATTTTGTGTCATCCTGAACTTAATTCATGATCTATCCTTTTAACCTGATTCCAACCATGGATATTAATGTTCTCGAAGGATAAATTCAACAAGAAAATAGGACAATAGAGATTTCCTAATTCATATTAAGCATCCTTCATTTACTTCCCTATCAATATCTGAACATCAGTATTCGATGGAGAACCCGATGCAACTTTTACATCAGTATATATATCCTTAATAAGCATCTCTAGTTCTGATTTGTATTGATCAACAACTTTATCACTGTATATTACTTCAGAAACTTTCAATCCAGTCTTTGAAGCATTCCCCGTATCCGTAACATTAAACCCTTTTTCAACAAGTGTAGCTTTTAGCTTCGCAGCCTCACCCGTTACACCACTCGCATTTTTAACAGATATAGTATATTGCAACAAATCTACTTTTATAGTTGGTTCAGGGCTGGGAGAACTCGCTTTCGAAGGTGATACAGTATCAGCTTTATTACTAACTGGATTTTTTATATCATTTTTTGGAACAAAAAAATATAATGCACCTCCGCCTATCAAGATAATAATTATTCCAATAACCATCCATATCAATATTGGTTTTTTTTCTACAACACCAAAATTTGTAAATGGATTTTGAATTTTTACAGGTGGTGTGATTTTTTTCAATTCAGAAATCGGAGGCGAAATATTTGGAGAAGTTGGCACTTGTTGCTCTGGTGTAGTTTGAATAATGGGTTGAACCATTACTCCCGGTTGAGTTGATACTTTTCTATTTTCTGGTTTCAATCGAATAAGTGTCTGCACTCCCGGTTTATTATAGTCACGCAATGCCAATCCTATGACAGGATTAAATACATCCATCTCTGTTTCAATATTCAGATGTTTAGTAGTATCTAATAATCCCGTATCAACTTGTCCAAAAAAACTTATTTTATCAATTGTCAATTTGAGAGTGTCTTTAATATAGGCAGTAAATACTTCTAAACGATGTGCAAAAAGATCATCTGAAAAAGTGTCTGTTGCATATACTAAGCCTCGACAAGTAAATACAAGTAGAGAAATATTTTCTTTATATACAGTCAAAATATTTTTTTGCTCTGGTTTTGTATATTGAGCAAAAGCATATGATAAAGGTTCAATACTATCTACAGCTACTCCCAAAAGATTGAGAGGTTTAATAATAGATTCATTCATGTGTTGAGATATGCACATTATCTGAGCTATCTTTTTTCCAATATCTTGAGGAGAATCTTGAATTAATAACACTTCTTTATAGTCCCACAAAAGAGTTGAAATATCTTCTGGGATTAATTCTTGTGCTTTTTGTTGCACTGCCTGTCGAATAACTGGAATATTTGCAGGGAGCTCAATATGAGTAATGTACGCAAATGGCTCACTAAGCAATATTCTTACAGGACTATTTATCAATTGTTTAATCTCAGGAAGTACAGTTGACAATGTTTGAACAGACCAATGAAAGTCATATACCTGCTGAATATGTGGTTCCTTATCTATTCGTACGTTAACGAGGGAAATTGTAGTCTCACGCACATACAATATCTGTCTTGTTTGTTCTAACATATATATCATTGTAATTGAATCACAATAAAAAAATCAAATCATTTCTGCTCAACTTACACAACAAACAAAAAATGCTATAATATGATGATTGCCGCTATAGCTCAGTTGGTAGAGCAATGCTTTCGTAAAGCAGAGGTCGTCGGTTCGATCCCGACTTGCGGCTCATGACAAGACTAGAATCGCATAGACAAAAAATTTTTTATTTAAAAATCACAGGAGTTGTGGTAGGTATTGTTGTGCTTATTGGATTTCTTTTATTTTTTGGAATGCAATTTATCATTAATAGCACTTTGTATTTCAGTGGATTAAATGGAAAAAATGTAAAGTCAACTGATGTTCCTTCTGAAGACTTCTTTGGTACTTTTGAATTAGAAAATATTCCTAATTCTACAAATAGTGCAGAACTATTAGTCTCTGGTAGTCAAACAAACTTTAATAAGGCTGATGTATATCTTAATAAATATAAAGTTGATACTATAAAGTTAGATGAATCATCATTTTCTTATAAAATTATTAAACTGAAAAAAGGGTCAAATGAGATTTATTTTATCGCAAAAACTCTTGATGGCAAAAATATACGCAAAACAAATCCTATTCTTGTACGATACACAAATGAGCCTCCAAAGTTAGAAATCTCAACCCCTTCTGACGGAGAGACTACTAATAAAACAGATATTTCAATTATTGGTAGCACCTCAATAGGAGCTAGTATTCAAATAAATACCAGACCAATAGTGGTTGATAGTCAAGGAAACTTTCAAACATTATATCGGATGCAGGATGGAGAAAATCAGATTATTATTTCTTCCATAGATGATGCAGGAAATAGAACAGAAAAGATGCTTAAAGTTATATATAAAAAGGATGATTAATACAAATCTTATAATTCCTGCAATACTATCATAAAATTGATTCCCTACTTAACTAAGTAGACCATAATTTAGGTTAATATCTATTTTTGAATGGAATTATACCATGATTGAGTGGACAGATAGTCAAAAAGTAAAAGTAAACATTCTTGTTCAAGAGTTTCCCCAACTACACTACGCCTACAAATTTATCCATGAAACTTCACTCATGGTATGAAAAAGTAGAAAAAGAAAAGATAGAACCGTTTTTAGTAGTAGCACAGTCAATCAAAGCATATGAAGACGCCATTCTCAACTATTTTAAGATGATAACTACGAATGCTTCTACTGAGAGTAAGAATACAAAAATTAAAAGTTTTAGAGCATTAGTCAGAAGGATGAGAGATACTGAATTCTTTCAATTTTGTATAGCAAAGTTATATGGCTCGACATATATTGCGTATGATAAAAAAACACCCCTTTTTACAGGGGTGTTTCCCACATATATCAAACTGATATTATTGTGAAGTTACTATGTTTGAGCCCGTAGCACCACAAGCTCTTACCGTTATTATACCACTAGAAGACATGATACTATATCCTGTTTTTCCTCCGGCGGAAAGTGCTGGAAGCGGATCAGCAGGAATCGATTTTAAATAACCAGCAAGGATGCTTGAAAGATCTAAACAGCCTGCAGTAGTTACAGCACATCCTCCACTACTAATAGCACAGCCCGATGTGGCTGATCCTAATTGTAATTCTGTTGCAGATATTCCACTAGGAATAGTACCATTATTATCAACTATATATTGATGCACTGCTGATAAAATCTGATCGATATCAGTAGATCTTCTTGCATTCTGAGCATCTGCAATACGCTTGGATGGATTTACACCTACGTAGACTATTCCTGCAAATACTGCAATGATCGTGATAACTACTAACAACTCAATGAGAGTAAAACCCTTTTTAAACTGTTTCATATTGGTTTAAACTTGTGATATAAAGAATAATTAATGCCTCTATATCTATAACTTATTTCAGTCTATACATTCTATGATAAACTGTCAAGATGCTATTTTTACTTTAATATTGATGGACAAGACTATTTTATTGGAGAAATAATGACTGGTTCTTGTGTATATGAC
>JBAXPW010000099.1:0-4891 GCA_037132015.1 Candidatus Roizmanbacteria bacterium | reverse complement strand
GGGGTATGACATTTTCATTTCGGTATACTATGACATTAACATATCGGTCTGATAGAACTCATATCTCATTTTACATATTAGAATTTATGTTATAATTCACCCATGCCAACAAAAAAAAGATCCAAACAAACCCCCGTTCAACCAGTTGAAGAACAAATTGTTCAAGAGGAACAAATAGAAAAAAGTTTCCAGTTTCCACCTCTTAAAATAAATCCTCCTCCTTATAAAATGATTAGCATTGCACTAGCAATAATCGCAATCATAGGAGTCGTATATTATGCAAAACAACAATTGATCGTTGCAACAGTCAATAATCAAGCCATCACTCGATTTCAGCTCATCAGTGAACTTGAAAAACGAGCAGGAAAAAATGTACTTGATTCTCTCATTCAAAAAGAAATCGTAGTACAAGAAGCTAAAAAGAAAAAAATCGTAGTTACGGATAAAGAAGTACAAGAAGAGATAAAGAGACTCGAAGCAGAGGTGCAAAAACAAGGACAAAATTTTGATGCATTTTTAACAATGCAAAATATCTCAAGAGCCGAATTAGATCAGGAAATTAGATTGCAAAAACTTGCAACAAAACTCGCAACAAGTAGTGCAGGCGTAACTGACGCAGAAGTAGCCGATTATATCGAAAAGAACAAATCTTATCTACCACAAGATCAAACTGAAGAACAGTTGAAAGTTACTGTACGAACGCAACTCACCCGTCAAAAAGAACAACAAGCAGTAACTCAATGGTTAGATAAAGCAAGACAATCAGCAAAAATTGAAATCACAACAAAGTTTTGATTAAGATTTGATATGATCAAAACCTCGATAGTAATATCGAGGTTTTTTTATGAAAAGAATTTATTTATAAACCACTTGCAAATTTTGAATCCAGCTTCTATCAAGGATATGATATGAATTAAGTAGAGTATCAAAAGCAGTGTTTCCTTCTGTAACTGTGTCTTTATTAATAGTCAAAACAAATATTTCTTTATCATAATCATATTCAACAGAATAATTATCTTTTTTGATTGGAAGATCGTTTGCAAATATTGCAATCATTTGATATTTTTCAACATTTGGATTGTTTTCTTTTGCTATTTTATACGCACTCGTAATATATGCAGGAGAATATTGTAGTTGTGCGATTGGTTTTTTTGATATTATTACTTCTGGAATATCAGTAGGTAATTGATCTTTTATCTCGATTGGCAAAGGTGATTCTTTCTCTGATTTATGGAAGGATTGAAAAACTATACTCAATGTAACAATCACTATCAATATTCCACTCAAAACCATGATAATTCGTATATTTATTTTCATATTTTTATTCTACACCCGGTGGACAAACAGGATGTGCGTATAAATTAACACTTGTAAAATATGTACGTAATACTGGTCCAACTACTTTACTTGGATCTTCAACATAATCACCTTTTGGATTTGTATAACAACCAAAACCAGAATCATGAATTCCTATTATTTTATTTTGAACACTTACTACACTATCCACAATAAATACATGATCAGGACTTGAAGCTATTATCACACATTTTTTATTTATATATTCATTTGCCCTTTGAATATTAAATACTCCACCATTTACAAGATTTACCTTCACTGACTGTATTCCCAAGTCATTCACCATCCAATCTTTCCAACCCCAAGCAGTTCCATTGCCACAACTTGACCATCCTCTCTTCACATAATATGCGTAAGTTGAGAGAGGATTTTCAAAATCAATCATCGCATTTTTTATACCAGCCTGAAATTTGGAATTATGTGTATAAAATTTACGAATATAGTCAAGAGCCATGTGGCCAGCCATCACAGCACATCCACTATTACAAACACATTTTCCTGTTCCGGGATTAAGTTTTGACGCACACTGACAAATAGGACGAACGCCTCCTGCTTTACTTGATTGTACAGAGCCGGTTCCATCACCATACGTTGTCGAGGAATCGTCTGAATAATTTTTCTCGGGAGTTGGAGTAGGAGGTTTGGTTGGTGGAGCAGTTAGAAATGAAGATATTGCATATTGTTTGAGTGTCGGAGTCTGTGCATCTGAATTCATGATGTAATATTGAATACTATAGTTTGTGATGTAAATTCCAAAAAAGACAAAAATACTCAGCATCACCATCAAAATTGATTTGCGATATGTATTGCCACTTTTTTTTATTCGTAACCGTTTCTTCATACATTTATTGTACTAGATTGTTAGTGAAATTCACACGCGGGGATACTCTACCATTTCTCTGGTATAATTATAGGATGAATTTCTTTTGGCAACAATTGAATAAACCTATTATTGGTTTAGCCCCTATGGACGGCGTAACAGACCCTGCATTTAGATATATTGTTGATAAATATGGCAAACCTTCAATTCTCATGACTGAATTTACAAATGTTGAAGGAATAAATAGAGGAGCACATCAACTTTTACGAACTTTTATACATCACGAGACGACAACTCCTACTATCGCACAAGTTTTTGGTGCTGATCCAGATTCATTTTATAAAGTTGCGTTTATTGTAACTGAGATGGGATTTGATGGGATCGATATCAATATGGGATGTCCTGACAAAAACATAACAAAACATGGTGGGGGAGCAGGACTCATCTTACAACCCAAACTTGCACAAGCAATTGTTAGGTCTGTCAAACAAGGTATCAAAGATTGGTCGGAAGGACGAAATATTGAAGAAGTCGGATTACCAGATATAATAGTACAGTGGGTGAAACAGTATATCATAAACAAAAAAAAGGAAATATTACGACTGGATTCCCGTCTTCACGGGAAGGACGAAAATAAAAAGAACAATCAGCGATCTTTATTACCTGTATCAATTAAAACAAGGATTGGGTTTGAAAATGTTATTACAGAAGAGTGGATGAAACATCTTCTTGAGGTTGAACCTGCAAATATCTCATTACATGGTCGTACATTTCGACAACTCTACACGGGTGAAGCAAACTGGGACGAGATACACAAAGCATCAAAGCTCATACATTCATCAGGATTAGGAACCACTATTCTTGGAAATGGTGATGTGCTTTCTATTGAAGATGCAAAAATAAAATCACAGACATATGGTACTGATGGGGTACTCATTGGTCGAGCTTCATTTGGCAATCCATGGGTATTTCAAGGACAAACGGTTGATACCGTAACTCGATTTAAGATCGCCATAGAACACTGTCATGTATTTGAACAACTTTCACCAACACTTCATTTTTTATCCCTGCGCAAACATCTTGGATGGTATTGCAAAGGATTTAATGATGCTACAACATTTCGCTACGATCTCATGCAGGTTAAAAATGCAAAAGAAGCAGAAGAGATATTATCGAGATTCCTTGGTTAGCTTAGTAGGTTGCGACTGTTAAGCAATAAAGCGTATTATGGATTGAAAATATATACGCATTTTATATGTGATGAGAAAAAACTAATCCTCCAAACTGTTTCATATATTTTATAAAATGGATACATGAATGAATCTTCTGTCGGTTCGAATGAAAAAAACCCTCTGATCGAACGGGATCAGACTCTATTTAATATAACAAAACTCGAACAAACAGGTCGAGCATTTAGAGGTGTCCAAAATTATTTACTTCGACAATCTCCACAGAAAATAGGAACATGGGGTGAGATTCAGACTTTTTTTGCTATGGCACAACTTCCTCAAGATCTTAAGTCATACATCGAAGCTCCTTTTGTAGCTGAAATGGAATCATATGTAAAAAGAGAACAAGCAATCAATGCATGGTGGGAAAAAAATAATTTAGATAATCCCAAAGGTCAAGATCAAACAGTTATAAATGAAGTTCTCAAATGGGTCAATCGTGGTGATTCATTTACAGTAGAGGAGAAAAAACCAACCATCGTTCGTGCTCACGATGCAATCGCTATAAAAATGAGTTTATCTGATTGGCAACGATTAGTAAAAGCAAAAACAGAGAATAACGGACAAACTCAAGAAACAGTAACAGGATGGGGACTTGGATGCACTCTTACAGACAAAGAACTTGAATCAGCTGGATTACCTCCTGAACTGAACGGAATGAAAATTATTGTGGTTGTTGATGATGTTTTTGCACAGGATGTTATTGAACATGAAGAACGAGAAGTATTAGGCGTAACAATGGATACTGCAATCGTAAAACAATCACATTTACAAGAATATACTGAAAGAAATAATCCTATTCGAGATGCAAATGTTTTGCGCGCCTACCATGACATGATAGCTCGCGTAGAACTTAATGGAACATTCGATTTTGGTAACATCGGCATCTCGCATGGATGGATAGAAAGTAATCCTCAATTAGCAAAAACAGTAGCTGATTTATATAATCTTATTCAGGCAAAAGTATCAACATTTTCACATGAAACACAAGAACGACAAGATGAATTAAGACTCCAACTTGCCAATATTCTTCGTGCCGGTATCATCGATCCAGAACGAATGGTATCAACGCTTCGTGCAGAATTCCCTACTTTTGATAGTTCAGGTCCTCTCACACTTCTTGGAGATAACCCAGTAATTACTTCTGAAAGAGATGTTCGCTTCACCTATATCGCCCCGTCTCTTAACCCAGGTGATTTAATAGTAAACTTAAATGCACAACAAAAGGGTAAAGTTATACAACTAATTTCACAAGGTGGTCAAGGGGCCACCTATTTAGTTGAATTATTACAACAACAAGGAGCTTTCCCAACTACACAACCTGTTCGATTAGTTGTCAAGCAATTGATTATGCCTGAGGGAACAGATGATCTCCCAAGTGCTTTAATAACACATGGCACTATAGCACAAGGAGTTGTTGATGACATGATAAAAGAAATTGCAAGTAGAAATGGGACACAAACTACACGACTTGGATCAACAACAC
>JBAXPW010000098.1:0-5006 GCA_037132015.1 Candidatus Roizmanbacteria bacterium | reverse complement strand
ATAACTTTCGTGTTATGTCTGCCTAAAGTTGCAAACCTGTGTTATTGGGGTATACTTTGCAAAATAATGAGACCAAATAAAGGATAAATATACTGTTGTTGAGATGCATTCAAACCTACGATAAATAATACTAATGGATATAAAAATGCAAAATTCACTACATTATATTTCTTCAAAAAATATCCTAAAAGACTAAATGTCATAACAAAAACAAGAGGAGCTAGTGGCATTCTGTATAAAGATTGATACATAAATACATTTTTTAATATACCTTGCCATCCTCCTCCATTAACATATGGAAGAAATGAGATAAAGAAAATTCCATACGGAATAATAAAGAGCAGTATTCGGTCTTTCCATGTTTTTGTACGAGAAAGAAGAAAAAAGGGCATAAATATAAATATATGTTTTGCAAATAATGAAAGACCTAATAATATATATGATTTTATGTGATCATTTTCATTCTCTTTTTCATATAAAATCATACTTCCTATTGCAATAGCTATTCCTAAAACATCAAATTGATTATGAAATCCTGTTGTATAAATTGATAATGGATTGAGAAAAAGAATAAGGGCAGGAACCAAACCAACTCTCTTGTATACGACATATGCGATGCTCAATTCAGCAGTTGTAACCAGTGATACGATCAATCCACGAAATACAGGTTCTGGATTTGAAAAATAAAGGGATATCCATCGAGCAAGTCCTAAAAAATAGAACCAAAAAGGAGCATAGTTATATCTATAAGTTTCCGCATATACATTTTGTCCTGCTAATACGAGTTTTGCAACTATATTATATGAATCAAAATCAAAGTTGTATCCGAGTGTACCAATTGTGAATCGAAGAATAATGCCAATTAGAATCAACATCACTACACCTAAAATTTTGAGATTATTTTTTTTCAACCAAAACATGAGAGTATTTCTTACACTATTAACAAAAGCATTATAGCATTTATGTGCTGTTTATTTTACAAATTTACAATAAAAACTTTATTCTTTGATTTATCACCTGACATGAGAATAACCTGCGACTTTTTTGTTTTGAAGTGTTCAGCAAGTGCTTCAACTACTGCTATATTTGCTTTTCCTTCAAGGGGTGGTTCTTTTACATAAACGTGAAGCATATCTAACATATCTTTTTCTATTCGAGGATGTTTTGAATTAGGATGTGTTATAACAGAAATTGTCATATGAACATTTCTAATTCTATGATTGTAACCATAGAAAATTATACATCAACTTTTTTCATTCATCAGTATAATACTAGTAAAATATACTTCCTATTTTATTTTAATCTCTTTTTGATCTTCTTGATCAGTAACATATGTTGATGCACCATACTTAATATGCCATTCATACACTCCTTTTGATAAATAAGGAATGTGCACTGAATGATTTGTTACCGGAATTAACTCTTGATCATCATATGCTATTTTCCAATTTATCCTACTCTTTTTCTTATTATAATAAACATATTGAATTGTTCGTTTCTTTGTCTTCCACGTAATAATTATCATCTTACGTTTTACTGAAACTTTATACTTCTTTGGAATAATATTTTTCATCAAATCCTGATCGTTATATTCTTTCGTATAAGATTCTTCAATCAATCTACTGAGCTCTTTTCCACCTTCATAACTCTTTCGTTTTTCAGGTTTATCCTTGAGATATTCATACATCGCATATAAGAAAATAATTCCAAAACAAATGGTATTGATGATCCATGTATATTTTAGAATCTCATCACCATTTATATGTAGTAATATATCCATATTAATTTTTTCCTCCTTTTTTGGAATGAAAAAGATTCACAATTATCATAATATATGATGAAGAAATAAGTCCAAAAATGATCAAAGATTTTAAAATACCAATAAAATCAAGGGTAGATAGATCATGTGAAATAGTTTTCAATACTCCCATAAGAAAAAAACAATCTTTTGGAAAGGTATATGTTACTAATTGCATAATAGAAAGCCCAAAACCCGCTATAAGAACTATGGTGTAAACTTTCATTTCTCGCACATCTTCATGTTTTAGTGTTCGAAGATCGTCGCTATTCAACACATTCGTATCTTTTCGTATCATTTTTTTAGTCACAATACGAAATGGTTTATAAAAATGATCATCAACTTTTTTTAGCTTATTGAGAATAAATTTTGTTGCATTTTCCTGTAAATATTCGTGGTCAAGAAAATCGGTAAGAAAATTGTAAATATCTGTTTTTAAATATGCATTAAATTGCCAGACAATTCCACGCATCTGATTCATAACAATAACCATCATAATTAATCTAGTCATACCTAGATTTAACTTAAAAAAATCAGCAAAGAAAAAGACCAGATAACACGAAGATATTACGAGTAGATCAAAATAAATACCAGAAGCATAAATAAAATATCGGAGATCTTTTGGAATAGTGGCGATATGATAACTGATTGTTTCTGCAACAATAGAAGTAAATCGTATTCCAATAGTCATGCTAGCCTGTCCTCCAACTGCTCGAGTCGCTATATAATGACCCAATTCATGAATAAAGAGAAATATGATACCTGCACAATATGCTGTCATGTATGCTGTAAAGTAATCCTGAGTCCAAAAATAATTTTTAAATGTTGGAAAATATCCGGGAGTAATAATTCCAATAACAGAACCAACGGAAATGAAAAATAATGAAGGAAATAAAAACCAAGGTGAAATAAACCAACTAAAATATTTATGTTCTATTTGAGGAAAAAGTGGCCTGATCGGAATACTTTTATTTGGAAGAATATCTTTGCCTATCTGATACACTATATCCTGTTCAATAAGTTGTAATATAATATCTTTTACCTCTTTCACAGAAATATTCATAACATCCGCAGTCTTTGATATCGAGTTTTTGAGTGAAAGAAGATGAATCACTGTAATATAGTTTAAACCAACCTTTATACTATCATCAGATTCCCATCGAGTAATAGTGTATAGGCCGTAAATATCTGGATGAGTGTTGATACGCAGTTGACGGAATTTTACCCGTGATCGACCTATTATGACATATTCTGGTACTTCTTCCATAAAATTATTGCCATATCTTACAGGATACAATTTAATATGTCAAAATGTATCAAAATAATTATATTTTATTTGCACGGAGAATTTTCAATTTATTATAAATTGTAGCTCTTGAAAGATGTAATTTGCTTGCAACGTAGTCTGGTGCTTTTTTGTAAAAAAATACACCACGTTTAGAAAGATCTTCAATAAGTAAGTGTTTTTGGTTACGAGATAATTGAGAAAAAATTAAATTATTTTTTTGTAAAAATTCTTCAATAAATTGGTCTATCTGCAATTGCCAGTTGTCGCTAAAAAGCTCGATCGGATTATCTGTATTTTTTTTAACATGAAGAAATGTATTCAAATTAATCTGAATATCTTGAAAAATAAACGTGTCAAAATTAAAACAAATAAGCAATTGTGGTTGCTTCTGTTCATCACGAATTGTTACAGTAGTACATTTGATTTTATGACCATTCCAATTGGTTTCATAATAGGGTTCAAAGATATCGGGAAATTGGTCAACTGGAATTTTTAATTGCGCAAGAGGACTAGGATCTCCTATCTTTCTATTTGAAATTATGTTGTATAAAGCAACAATTGTTCCCGACTCTATATCATGTATTGCACACTCCACAAATGGTGCAAACAAAGAAACCACGCCTTGTATAACAGATTCATATTGCTTGATATGATCTCGTGTTGTCATAGGTTATGAGGGAAGAGAATAAAAAATAATTGTAGAGTTGTCTTGTTGTGTAATTGTCTCAACTATCACCTTTCCGGCTTCACCAGTTGTATGAATTTGTGTCCCTCCATCTGCAACCGCACCAACACTTTCTAATCTAACAGTTCGCAACGGTTTATTAGAAGGTAAATTTGGTTGTAAATAGATTGCTTCTTTTTGTAACATTTCTAGTGTTTGAAACTCCCATGAAAAATTCAGATTTTTTGAAATTAATTCATCTACTTTTTCCTGAAGTTTTTCTTTAAAATTTTCCTCAACAACACCTTGGTAGTGAATAAAGGGCTTTTTTCCATGGTCTGCTTTTATTGGAGTAAGATTCTTTGGAGAATAGCCCAAAAGATATAATGCAAAATCAATGATATGCCCCGCTGAATGATATCGCATATGTTTATATCGTCTTTCCCAATTTATTACTCCATGTATGATATCTCCAACAATAGGTGCAATCTGAGCTTTAACATAGTGCCACAATTCTCCATCTTTTATCATTACTTGATATACATCGCCGTTCCAAACCGACGAAGTTAATGTTCCTTGATCTGTGGATTGACCGCCTCCCATGGCATAAAATACAGTTTTATCTAGAAGAACTTTGAATTTTCCTTCTCCATCTGGAATTACTTCCAAAATAGTAGCATCCATTTCTTTTTGATATGAATCATTAAGATAAATAAGCTGAGTTTTCATATTTAGAATTGTAGTTTATTTTAGACTATTTGTCAATTTAGTTACATCATATATGTAATTTGCTTCTTTTGTCGCTAATTATGTATCAAATTTTTGAAGCTTGAAGGATATAATTCATAGTTGTATATCCTTTTTACTCGACTTTTTGATTGAACAATTCTCTCAATATTTTGGCAAATTGAACAGCGTTGGATATAGTATAATTAGGTTCTCACAGCGCGTATGGGGGTGTAGTTCAATGGTAGAATAGAGTTCTCCAATCCGCCGAATCAGCGGATGATTCCCTCCACACTTGCAAACTTACATTAAACAAAAAAAGATCAGCTATCGTTATCGCCTATTTACTTTGATATTCTTTACACATGGATTCTGAAGTTCAAGCAAATACTCCGTCAATACAACAATTATCACAAAAACTAAATGCTATTAAGATACATATTGTTTCGAATAAAGTTAAACTATTTTCAATAGTAGGGGATATGAACCCTCGCCACTGTACCACCACTTAAGCTAAATTTAACTCCCCT
>JBAXPW010000097.1:0-5030 GCA_037132015.1 Candidatus Roizmanbacteria bacterium | reverse complement strand
GTCGAATATAAAAAATCAATTTATTTTTATAAAGATCAGATTAAAAAGGAAGATTTAAATTTTACTGGTAAATTACTAAGAAAATATATTGAAATTCAAATGAAAAATATTTTTGAACAATATAAAAATAAGATTCATGAATTTAACGAAGAAGACTTTTACAAATTTGTGAATAGAAAAACTATTGAGGTTGTTTCTACAAAATTAAATCTAACAACGACAAGTTTGTCCTTTAAATCTAAGTAAATATGTCTAATTTATTATTAGAATGATCTAGCTCTCTTTTCCAAAGTCCTTTTATTCTTGAGTCTTTATGTTCCCTAGAATGATAGTATCTCGACGTAATGCATTAAAGATTTCACCTAAATTCAAAATTTCAGACCGTACGTTATTAACTCCTAAACAAGCTAAAGAATACATTAAACTTTCAATGGTAGTCGGAGAAGCGATGAAAATTGGACTTAGAAGACAGGGAGTTGATATAGGAATCATTAACTATCAAGATATGGGGAATTGGTCAGTTTTTACACCAGAAGGTCCTACAATGCATATGCATGTGTTTGGAAGAGCGACAACTGCAATCATTCAGAAATACGGAGAAGCAGTACTACTACCGAAAAAAGACACAGGATTTTATAATAAATTCAATCGACTCTCTGATGAAGATATTACTGAAATTAAAAAGGAGATCGAACGAATACTGTCAACTAATAAGTATAAAGAATTTGAATAAGTAATAGAATCTATTCCTCGAGTATGGATCCTAGTTTTTATCGTGATGACAACACATATTCATATTTATTCTTCCTCCGAATAGAAAATATTGGGTTTGCGGACATTTGGATTAAGATCTTTTGCCTTTGCGAAGGATTTATCTGCTTCAGATTGTTTTCCTAATGCTTGATATGCAAGTCCCTGAAAATAGTACGACTCTTCATGATTTCCAGCTTGTTTTAGATTTACACTTACAAGATCTAACGTATCCTGTGCACGATTAGTTTCAATATATGCTTCCAAAGGTTCAAATTGGTACCATAACATTCTCCACGGAAGACCTAAAGATCGAGCCATATCAAACGCTTTTGATGCATCTTCATATTTCTTCTGATGGGTATATACAACACCTAAATTAAACCATGCATACATATCACTTTTATTTGTAGAAAGATGTTCAAGATTTGTTCTCATGGTATTATCAAGATTTTTTTGAATATCTATATCGCTTGCTAAAATTGTTTCAATCTTTTTTGCGTCAGATTTTTTGTAAAGCACAATATAAAGATTATTAAATACTTCCCAATTTTTTACAATTTCTTCTTGACTTAATTCAATATTTGGACCTTTATATGAATCTGCAAAATATAATTTTTGATTTGCATTATTATATCCTCTTAATAATCTAAAATGTCCCATTCCGTCATCTGAATGTAACTCAAACCATGTCTCAAGAATAACCATTGCTCCATTTGCTGATAAAAGTTTTACCTTATTTAATGTTCCATTGAGACGAACCAATGCCTTTATAGAGTCCTTCTGATTTGCATACGCAACTAATTCCTCAGGATTTACATTTTTATCTTCTGGATTTCCTTTCACTTTTTCTGCTATTTCTTTTTGATTATCTGGAAAACCAAGACCACTCAATCCAAATTCAAGAGTAGCAGGGCCACAATTATTCCATGTTTGGTATTCATGTCGAATTGGTGGTGAAGACCAATTCATTGGAGGTACTTGTTCAGCTTCGGGAGTAGCATGAGGAACATCAGTTGGAATAGTAATTTGTATTTTAGTAGCAAGCATTTTTGGTTTACTGATATAATTGTCATGCGGAGTAAATGAATGAATATATGTCTGAATACGCATATATACACTATCAATTTTTTGTCGTGAATAGGGAATTGTACAAACTAAGGTTGCGACAAAAATTCCTATTAAGCCTACAAATAATGGATCCCTATAAAATGCTCTTTTGTACAAAGTTTAAAATGAATAGTTAACGGTTAATTATACCAATTTATGCTGAAAAACGCCCTATTTCGCTCTACCGTCATTATTTCTCTTTTTTTTGCTGTTGATAAGCTGGTTGGATTGATTCGACAGTACCTTGTCATCAAACAGTTTGGCATGTCTGCGGTTGCTGATGCATTCAATGTCTCTAATAATATTCCAGATTGGATGGCTTCACTTGTTGTAAGTGGACTTACGATCGCAATCATACCAGTATTTAATAGGGAAGCAAGTAAGAACGGGACTAAATCTGCATGGATCCTTTTTATGAATATCTCAAATATTGCTGTATTTTTCACTAGTATAATCGCACTTATAATTGGAATATTTGCTGTTCCAATAATCCATTCACCACTTGGAGTGGCTCCTGGATTAAATTCAGATAATCAGTTGTTAGTAATTCAGTTAATGCAACTCAACCTTATTGCTGCGGTCATATTTACTGCAGGCTCGCTTATCACTGCGGGATTACAAGCAAACAAATCATTCTTACTTCCTGCAATTGCACCTTCATTTCATGCTCTTGGACAAATTTTTGGAGTTTTGGTGCTAGCTCCGTCGATGGGAATTTTTGGACTTGCATACGGGGTAATTATTGGAGCCATATTAAATTTACTCATTCAATTGCCGGGACTATTTCATTTTAAATTGCGATGGAATTTTAGAATAAATTTTCATCAAGAAGGTTTACGTGAGATAGGTTCTTTGTTAGGAGTTCGCGCATTGACAGTATTTTTGATCTATTTAATGTTTTATATTCGTGATAACATGGCTTCTCATATGCAAACTGGATCGATAAGTGCTCTCACTTATGCATGGACGGCTGTACAGTTGCCAGAAACGCTTATTGGAACAGCCCTAGGAACTGCGTTATATCCAACAATCTCAGAACAAATAGCTAGTAAAAAATATGGAGAAGCTATTAAAACTTTGCAGAATAGTGCAAGGATACTAATAGGTATAACAGTACCAATTATTATTTTCAGTTTTTTTCTTTTACAACCCATTCTTGAATTTATATTGCCATTCATAAAAATACAACTTAATATTGCTATATTTACTCAGGTTACCTTAGCATTTATGGTTGGTCTAACAGGACAATGTGTGCTTGAAATAGTAGCAAGATCGTACTACGCTATACAAAAACAAGTAATATATTTATGGGCAAACGTGGGACGTGTCATCATATTTTTAGGAATTTCAATCGTAACGATCAATCTAAATAATCCTGTTTATCTCGCCCTTGCAGATAGTATTGCAGTAACTGGAATGGTTATAGTACTTTGGATTATTTTGATCAAAAAATTACACAAACACTATCAAAATTAATTTAACATCATACCTCTTAAATTTTTATCTCTATGAAATATGAAAATTCATATTATTTAACTATATTAGGAGCGAAGATTTGATATGGTTGAGTCAATTCATAAGTGGTACCAGGATCACCAGTAATATTTGTCGAACCTGGCTTAAGAAGTAATGATTGCCCATTATTTAACGTAAGCGTTCTGTCATTCGAATAAACTCTTATCCGTCCTTTTCCTGTATTTCTAATCACATATGCACCTGAAGTTATATACCGATCATTATCATATGGCCCATCAATCAAACCATCTATAGGATCTTTTATATCTTCTGATTCATTATCATTAAGATCAGCAACAGTAAGACCGGTGCCCCCATCATTGGTTTTGACAACATATCCATGCTCATCCACAACTTGAAACCTTACATTTTCACCTGGAGTTACTGGAATTGTGATAGTGCCTGTGTTATCAATAGGAACAGAATAAGTGGTTTCATCAAACGCACCTCCATCAGTAACAGCCACTGCTACGGCGTTAGGACAGGTTGTACTTACCACTACTTCACTTGTTGCATTTCTACTTTCTTCACCATGAGCTATTGGTGGATTGAACGAAACTTCACAATTATCTGCTTTTGCAGGGACAATAACAACACTATTTTGGTCTAGTGGTTGTTGTATTACTATAGAATCGCCAGGATTAGCATTCAATGGATATTGAATCTCAGTATGTGGTGGAATACTCACGTGAAGGCCACCCGTAGGAGGTGGATTATTTATAGAAAGACCAATATTAGTTGTATTATCTGTTGGATTAGCTAATAATACGGTTCCATCTGGTAATGCACGCGCAGTTAGACCTCCCGGGCGAGTAGCAGTGGATGTTACTAGATTAGGATTATCTGAAGGATTGAGAACTCCACTATCATTTATTACTACTCTTGGATTTTCCCCACTAGAGATTTGCCAATTTTTAACAGCCTGTTCGAAAGTAATTCTATTTAACATTTCATTACTAATAAATTGTAAAAATGATGGAGAAGAACCAGTTACCTCTCCATCTTTATTTGGAGAAATATATCTCATATAAAAGTTAGATGGTATAGCAACACCTTGAGTAGATGCCGATCTTAAGATATCATCATGTAGACTGGTCCCATATTTCGCAGTACTCGGAATTGGATACTGCCAATTTGAACTTCCAACATTTGCACCATTATTAAGTGCACTGCCAGCCCCACAATTATTGAGTATTGTATCTATCCATAAAGGAGTTGTTATTCCACTTCTTTGTCTCATATCTACACCTTTTACAATTGCATTTGCAATATCATTAGGAGTTAGCATAACAAATGTAGTAAATCCATTTTCATCAGGCGTTGTCCCTATTAATATAATTAAATGACCATCGGTTACAATTCCATGTCCAATAAAAGCTAAAGTTAGATGATCAACAGATGTATGAGTTCTCAACGGAATCCGAACACTTGTAATACAATACAAGGATATGAAAAGGAGTACAAAACTCAAAAAGAAAGAGCGTAGCACAATAGCTATGATGCTCGCGCAAGGAGAGAGCATACGGGAAATAGGAAGGAGATTAACACGGTCGCCATCAAGCATTAGTGAGGAAATAGAGAGACACAAGACGTGGGATGGGGATACGCACCCCGTTCCCTGTACCAGTTAACACACTAAATAGAACATCCTAAAA
>JBAXPW010000096.1:0-5053 GCA_037132015.1 Candidatus Roizmanbacteria bacterium | reverse complement strand
TGGACAAGGGGCTATTTTTTGAATATAGGGAATATGAAATTATCAAAAAACGACTCATTTGATAAACATATTTTTAAAGCAGGAGGATTTGATTTGCAGATCGAGGGTGGAATAGATGAATATGGCAATTTTTTGGATAATGTAGAGCCAAATTGTGGCTATGGAGGTCTAAATAGTTATCTGTCCTTTTCTGAAAAAGTATCAATGGCGCTTGATGCTAAAAGTATAACTACTTAATTTGTATTTATCCCCAAATCATCAATTTGTTGAGCAATATTTTTCATATAGAAACGCGAATAGTTGTATATATTGACTTTAATAACCCATAGTGTTATAATTACCCCATATGGATAATTTTAATAAAATAATTTCTTTTATACTTGGACTTATAGTTGTTATTGTTTTTATTGTAATACTCGCTCGCCGAGGTACATTTTCAGGCACAGGACCTATTGTGAAAAATGTAACTCCAACGGTAGTTGCTCCAACACCTATAAAAATAATAGCTCAAACCGTATCACCAACTCCAATAGTTAATATAAACTATAAAACTGGTGAACGTGTTACGGGTAGTGTTACAACCATTCCAAACACGGGAGCTGAGACCATGTTGATTCCTTTAGTAATATCTGCTTTGGGAGCTGGTTTCTTTCTTAAACGTAAAGCAAAATAAAAATATAGAATATTTTTTTGTGCTTGATACATTGTTGTTATTTTGGTAACATAATCCCATGAAACAAGCATTCATACAATCTTCACAAATATATAGACAACCATCTTTCTTAAAAGGAATAGCCCGCATATTTGATTTATTTGGAGTTTTGGATAGGTCTCAAACTCAATGTGAAGAACAAATGGTAGATTACACTGCTTCAAAAAGAGATTGGAATATAATTGGAAATGATATTAGTCGTGCCCTCAATCGTTATGGAGCAAATAAAAGATAAGGTAGAAGAAAAAAAAGATGTCGTTGAAGGTCAGGTTGTTGAAGAAGAAACAATACCCCCAGCATCTGCGATAATTGAATCAACCTATTTTGCAGGTCCACTACCTCATCCATATATTCTTAAAAAATACGAAGAAATTTTACCCGGATGTGCTGATAGAATAATCAAAATGGCTGAGGATCAGTCAAAACACCGAATGGGATTGGAAAAAGAAGTAGTTGGTTCAAATATCATGAATGAAAAGATAGGTATGTTTGTTGGATTTGTTATGAGCATCATTGTTATAGCGACTTCAACGTATTTAGTATCGGTCAACAAATCAATAGAAGGATTTATAGGATATGGCTCCATGATGGTTTTGTATACCTACAATTATGCTAGTCAAAAACGTAAAGAAGAAACTACCACCGATTCTTCAAAAGAAAGCGATTCAATAAACACCAACACAAAATAAAACTCACACAACACCTCTATTTTTAATATCATCCAAAACCCGGAATTTTCAAAAATCCTGATGCAATAATATTTATGAGAGTAAGTGCGGACGCAGTAAATATTACAGCGATAATAGCATTAGACACTATTCTTTTTCCAAAGGCTAAACGTTCTGGATTTGCTTGAGAAGTCATGTAGATAAATCCACCATACATTAAATATAAGAAGGACAAAGATCCTGTTATTCCAAAAAGAAAATTAAATAGAGTTTGTACTACGCTTCCCGCTGCCCCTTGAGAGGTAAAACCACCCGCTACATCTGTTCCAAAACAGCCTAAGCCAGTGTAATGTTTGCCTTTATCTGTGCTCGGAGGAAGATATGAGACAGAATCAACAATTTTTAACGTATCCCCTTTATAAGCATCGGAAGATTGAGGATCTGCTCCAACAATGCTGGTGTAGAGGCATTTTGCACATGCTGGCCAATCACCCGGTACCCGTGCATTTTTCCAAGCATCTGAGGTGGGATCTTGTCCTGATGGAACACAAAAACCACACTGATCGCAAGTTGCATATATAGTCGAAATTGAATCTCTGTATACATCTTCTGCATGAGCAATAGAAGAACAAAACAAAAATATAATGGTTAGAAAAAATAGTAATAATCGGCTTCGCATATTTTTAGTATAACAGAGAGTATTCATTACAAGGTATAATAATTATATGCGTAAATTATTCTTCACATTGTTGCTTGTTTTTATCTGTGTGTTTTTTGTGCGCCATTCGTATGCAGATGAATATGAAGATCTTCAAAAAGAGATTAACACACTTCGCGAATCGCTTGATTCATCACAAAAAGCAACCCGCACTAATGAGAAAACACTCTCCCAATTAAACGCACAATTGTTAAGTATAAAAAATAAAGTTGTTATTTTCGAAAAGGAAATTGCAAAAAAAGAAGCAGAAGTAAGAGATGGTGAAGTAGTGATGATAAAACAAAAAGAGATACTCGATGTTAGAGCTTCCTCATACTATAAAAATATGAATAAAGGGAATACATCTTTGCTTGATGTTGTGATGTCTGCAAATTTATCCGAAACACTCAAGTCAATGTTTTATCAAAAAACAGCGATGGACGAGGATCGCAAATCACTTATTCGCACAGCAATGTACATAAAAGATCTCGAAGAAAAAAGAAATTCTTTAAAAATAGAAACTATCAAATTAACAGCGATTAAACAAGAGGTTGCAAAACAATCGGATTTTTTGGCAGGAGAAGTTGAAAAATCAAAACAATGGGAATCGCAATTGCAAAGTAAGATTGCTTCTATAACTGCAAGACAGCAACAAATTCTTGCGCAAAAATTATCAAGTCTCAACTTGCCTTCAAGTCTTGGAAGTGGAGGATTATCATGTACCGATGATCGCAAACTTGATCCCGGATTCCGTCCTGCTTTTGCATTTTATACCTTCGGAATTCCTCATCGCATCGGTCTAAACCAATATGGAGCAGATGGGAGAGGAAGAGCTGGTCAATCATATGAAGATATTTTACGTGCCTATTTTAATGACTTTTCAATTGAGAATAGAAATGCTCGAATCAAGGTGCAAGGATTTGGAGAGATGGATTTGGAAGAATATATGCTTGGAATTTATGAGATGCCAAATTCTTTTCACCCCGAAGCATTAAAAGCGCAAGCAATTGCGGTTCGTAGTTATGCTATGGCATATACCAATAATGGTGCAAAAGAAATCTGCACAACACAATCATGTCAGGTATATAAAGGAGGAAATAAAGGAGGAGCTTGGGAACAAGCGGTGAAAGATACTTCTGGCAAGGTGATGGTGAGTGGAGGGCAGGTAATTGCTGCGTGGTTTGCCTCTACAGCGGGTGGATACACGTTTCTTTCGAGTGATGTGGGGTGGAGTGCACGATCATACACAAAACGCCTTCGTGATACGAGTGGAGACATCAATAGTTTGAATGATCTATTTGAAAAAGCGTATGATAAAAATTCACCCTGTTTTTATTCCGCGCAAGGATATCGGAATGAGTATAATAAGTCGGCATGGTTAAAGAGTGACGAAGTTGCGGATATCGTGAATGTATTAAATCTTGCAAAACGTGATAGTGGGACACAAAATCATTTGTCTCAAGCAGATAAATCAAATCCTGATGGGACAGATACGTGGGATAAAGAGCGAGTTAAACAGGAGTTGAAAAATAGAGGTGGCTCGCCACTTAATAGTGTGAGTGATGTCTCTATGAGTTTTGATTTGGGACTCGGAAGAACAACAGCTGTTACGATCAGTGGTGATGGTGGTACCTTCACGTTTGATCCAAGTGAATTCAAAAATTTCTTTAATCTCCGAGCCCCTGCAAACATCCAAATAGTCGGCGGACTATTTAATATTGAAAAGAAATGAAATTATTTCTTCAGACTATTTACGTACGCAATAAGGTCTACTACGGTGATAATCTTTATGTTATATTTTTCTGCAATTTGAAATAGTTCTTGTTCATGTGCAATTTCACCTTCCTGAGTTAATTGTTCTGTTATAACTGCGACCTGAGGTAATCCTGCTAATTCACAAAGTGTTACCGTTGCTTCAGTGTGGCCGTGTCTATCAGCGAGTTTTCCCTTGCGTGAAATAAGTGGAAATATATGTCCAGGTCTTACAAAATCTGATGACTTAGTTTCTTCGCTACACAACGCTTTAAGTGTTGTAATACGATCTGAGTTTGGTGCACCAAAATTTTTTACACTAGTAGAATCAACGGATACAGCAAAACAAACTCGTGTTTGTTCAGAGTTATCAGATGGTTTTACCATAGGTGTTATTTCTAGGCGTTCAGCTATCTCAGTACTTATTGGAACAGTAATAATTCCTCTACCGACATCTTCAAAAAAATTCAATTTTTTATTATCAATATGAATAGCAGGTAAAAATAGATCACCTTGGTTTTCTCTATCTGGCTCATCAACAATAAGTAAAAAATTACCTTTTTTAATTTCTTCAATAGCTTCAGGAATGGTAGAATAGTTCATAAGTTGATAAGTAAATAATAATTTTAAGATAATACGCAAAGAATATGTATATCTCAATTTAGTATTATACAAAATATAACTATAATAATCAATCAGATTCAAATCACGCTTGACAATTACTATGGGTAAGTATAATATATTACATATGAAAATATATTTTATGGCTGGGATGCGTGGACAAGGGAAATACATTGAGGTCTATGAATTGATATACAAATATTTAGAAGAGTTAAGATACCAAGTAATTGATAAAGTTGTGCTTGAAAAAAAATCCAGTGAATTTTATAAAGAGCTTGAAAAAGGAGGAGATGTAGCATTCCAAAATTTTTATACTAGGGTAATGAATAATATAAAGTCTGCTGATGTGAATGTTTTTGAATGTTCAATTCCTAGTTTAGGATTGGGATACCAAGTACAAAAATCTATAGATTTTAATAAACCAACAATCGTGCTTTATGAAGGTGAAAATCTCCCGCATTTTTTGGCTGGTTCACAAGATGATCGATTTATAATGAAAAAGTATACACAAGATAATCTGAAGAAGGTATTAGAGGAAGCACTTGAAGAGGCTAAAGAGCGTTCTGATAAACGATTTAATTTTTTTATCAGTCCAAAACTTCT
>JBAXPW010000095.1:0-5127 GCA_037132015.1 Candidatus Roizmanbacteria bacterium | reverse complement strand
ATTATTTAGTTTTGATATAGTTTGATGTATGACATTTTCATTTCGGTTTGACAGCCTAATACCTATATTATGATATTTTAATAATAGCTTCTTGAAATGATTTAAAATGAATTGTAGTAATTTTTGTGTTTTGTATTTCTGAAAATTGAGGACGTTGTGCTTTTCCTTTGAAAAATTCGGTATACGTGGTTGGTTGAATAAGATCAGGATTCATATGGAATGTATGCGCAATTATTTTTCCTGCTTCATAGGGAGAAAGACTTGATGACCCAGTGAGGTGAAATATTTCAGAAGAATAATGTTCAAGTAAATAATCCAATCCATATGCTATATCATCAATAAAAGTAGGAGTAATTAATGAATCTGTAATCATGTTGAGTTGTTTATTTTGTTGTAAAATCGATAGAATGCTTCTGACAAAATCATTTTTTTTATCAAATTCTTTTCTAAATGGATATGAAGTTCTTGCTATCATTCCATGTCCTTTGACAATCTCTTCTGCTTGAAGTTTTGTTTTCCCATAGATAGATATTGCATTTGTTTGACTATTTTCGTTGTATGGTGGATTATTTCCATCAAAGACAAAGTCAGTGGAAATGAGAATAAACTTTTTACCAAGTTCTGTAGTGGAAGTAAATAAATTTTTTGTTCCATCAACATTTATTTGATATGCACTATTCGGTTCTTGTTCTGCTTTATCGACTTGTGTATAAGCAGCACAGTGTAAAAAAATATCAAAATTTTTATTTTTTTGCAAAAAGGTATTTACATTATTTTTATTGGTGATATCAACATCTGTATGTTGAAGTGGTATAAATGAGTGTTTGTGTGTGAGCAACTCAACAATTCTTGACCCAAGTAATCCATTTGATCCCGAAATCATGATATTCATATATTTTTATCCGTATTGTTGTTTGTAATAATTTTGATACTCTCCTGATTTTACATGCTTCCACCATGTTTGATTATTTGTGTACCATTTGATTGTTTTATGTAAAGAAGTTGTGAAATCATGTGTAGGTTCCCATTCAAAATCATTTTTCATTCTTGACCAATCAATAGCGTATCGTCGATCATGTCCCGGGCGGTCTTTAACATATTCTATTATATCTTCATTACCTCCCATAATTTTGATGATTTTTTTTATAACTTCGAGATTTGAAATATCCTCTGTTTGGCCTCCTACCAGATATGTTTCTCCGATTGTTCCTTTGTGTAAAATAATATCGATAGCTCTACAATGATCTTCTACATATAACCAATCACGTACATTCAATCCGTCTCCATATATTGGAACTCTTTTTCCTTCAAGTATGTTTGTTATCGCGAGAGGAAATAATTTTTCAGGGAACATATACGGACCGAAATTATTTGAACAATTGGATATTGTGATCGGGAGTCCGTATGTCTCATGAAATGCCCGTACAAGGTGATCTGAGCCTGCTTTTGATGCAGCATATGGACTGCGTGGGTCATATTTTGAATTATCATTAAATTTTTCCTTTGAATGAAGATCTAAAGATCCAAAGACTTCATCAGTAGAGATGTGATGAAAGCGTTTTATTTTGAGTTTGTGCGAAACTTGAAGTAATATGAGTGTGCCTTCTACATTTGTTTTGACAAATGGTGTAGCATCAATTATTGATCGATCTACATGTGATTCAGCAGCGAAATGTACAACGAGATCGCATCCATCCATCGCTTCTGATACTTGGGATTCATCACAAATAGTTCCTTTTACAAAAGAATATTGCGGATTTGTTTCAATATCTTTTAAATTTTCTAGGTTTCCTGCGTAGGTGAGACTGTCATAGTTGACTATAAAATCATCAGGATATTTTTGTAACCAATAGTGAATGAAATTAGAACCGATAAATCCTGCTCCTCCAGTGATAAAAAGTTTCATATAGTTTTATTCATGAGAATTAGTAAAAGGTGTTTTATGTAATTTATATTGTGGTACATTTATCATTGTATCAAGTGTGATCCAACGTTCTCTCTTTATTGGAAAAGGAACATCGTCTGAGAATACTTTTGTGGCAGCTGTCATAGGACGTTGAGAATATATTGCGACAAAAGCCCAACTGAATTGAACTTTTTGGCACAAAGCAACTGTTTCTTGAAATTCTTTTTCTGTTTCATTACAAAATCCTACTATAATATCTGTTGTAAATTCTACATCAGGAATTTCATCGCGCATTTTTTCAATAAGTTTAATATATTCTTCTGCAGTGTACCACCTATTCATGCGTTTTAATACAGATGTGGAACCAGATTGTACAGGCAAATGTATCATTCGTGATATATTTTTATTCTTAGCAATTACATCTATCAATTCTTGTGAAAAGTCCCAAGGATTTGATGATACAAAAGTTACTTTTTTAAATCCCATCAATGCTACTTCTTCAAGAAGATGAGGAAAGAGCGTAGGAATTCGTTGTCGTCCAAGATGTTTTACAAAAATTGGATTGAGCTCCCTTTTGTTATATATGAAATGCGATGATTCTGCTGATTGAATTGTTGTTGAAGCGAGTTCTTCAATATGTATATCAAAATAGGTTTTATCAATATCTCGCATGACTTGAATATTGTTTTCACCAACAATAAGATCTGCTCCATATGAATTTACGTTTTGACCAAGTAGTGTAATTTCTTCGTAACCTTTTTCAATGAGATCTTTACATTCATTGATAATATCGTCAAAAGGCCTACTGATTTCACGTCCTCGAGTGAAAGGGACGATACAAAATGTACAAAAATTATTGCAACCATTTGAGATGGGAACCCAAGCTTGTTTTTTATTTTGTCGTATTGGATTGTGATCAAATCCCACTTCTTCAATTGGCATAAATTCATCGACATCTTCAAGCACTTGACGTATTTTTTTGAGATATTTTCCTGATTTATCGCGAAACGCTACGCCAACCATACATCCTGTTACAATGATTTTAAATTCTTCATTATTTTTCCTCTTCATCTCTTTTATTTTACTGAGGTTCTCAACAAGTCCGTATACTCTATTTTCTGCAGATTCACGCACCATACATGTATTTATTATTACGTAGTTTGCTTCTTCAATCGTTGATGCCTCAGTCATTCCTTTACCAATAAAAGCAGAAGAAATGCGTTCTGAATCAGCTTTGTTTTGTTGACATCCAAATGTCTTTATAAAAAATTTCATTTTCATATTGAGTTAAATGAGTTTTTTTTCATTCGTTCAATGATAAGAATAAAAATTAAAAGTAGTGTTCCAACAGTGATGAACGCAATTATTTTCTGGTTACCATCAAGAAAAAGACTTGATATACCAAGAATGATAGAAATGATCCAATAAAATAATGCTATACGTCGTTTCCCCCAGCCGATTTCAAGAAGTCTATGGTGAAAATGTCCCCAATCAGCTTGAAAGGGAGATTTGCCCGTTGTTACTCTCCGTATGATAGTATAAACTGCATCTGTCATAGGTATCGCGAGTATGAGGATTGCGGTTCCTATTTTTCCAAAAGATAATATTGATAATATTCCTAATAAAAATCCAGCTAATGCGCCTCCACCATATCCGGGCATAATTTTTTGAGGAAAAAAATTATAGGGTAGAAATCCCAAATACGCTCCTGCAATGATAAAAGAAATAGTTGAGACATTTTGCGTACTGATATCATGTGATGTAAATCGTGCGGATATTATTCCAAGAAAAAATGCAGTGATCGCAACAAAACCGGGTAGTTGTCCATCAATTCCTTTACTCCAATTTACCATATTCATAATCCAAGTAAGCCATAATATCGCGAGCACATTTGCGATGATGAGCACCGAATGATTTCCAAAAAATGAAAAATTTATTTTCCATATTGTGAGGTCAATGATTCCTCCAAATGGACTTGTGATATACGGTATGCCGAGTCCAAAAAAAACTACGACCATCGATATTCCGATATTAGCCAAAAAACGTGTATAAGGTGATATGTCACTATAATCATCTAACAATCCAAGAATTACGAGTAATAATGAAGATAATAGGATTCCAATAATGATTTTGTTTACATCAAGGAATATGAGAGATGACACAAGAATGGAAATATAAATAGGTAATCCACCACCACGAGGAATTATTCCGTTATGTGTATGGGCTGGGTGAATACGTTTACTTTTATCTGTAACGAGGTGTAATTTTTTAGCAAATATTATTGCGAGTGGTGTTAATACGAGAGATAATAAAATAGCGTAGATAAAAGAAAAAAGTGTATTCATTAGCCGATAAAAATAATGAGTCTGATAAAGATTAATGTGCTTGTTATGATGATTGCCCAGTTTGAATATTCCATGATTTTTTTTATAAAAGTATCGGGAAAGAAAAATCTGTTATAAGTATATAAATTCAAAAAGAAAAAAATATGCGAAAGAAGTGGAATACATCCGATAATCCAAGTATCTACCAATTGATCTTCTCCCCAGTTTAATGAATAAAAAAGCGGTATTTGAGGAGGTAAAGATGAATACTTAAATGCAAAAACTCCAATATTCATCAAATCAGTGATAATTAAGGCTAAGATCATGCCATATTATACATCAAAAAAGCTTTATATAAAAACTGATGGGATAGGAAATTCTTTGCAAAGATTTTGTATCTTATTTTTTATTGTTCTGAGTTCTTTAGTAGAATTGACTAAATTATTTCTTATTTTTCGCTTGCGTTCATCAATAGATGATAGCCCCATCTTTGTTTTTTGACATCTAAGTGCTTCAACTACATTATGAATAGCTCTCGCAATTATTATCATCTCATTTTCTTTCATTCCTCGTGATGTTAATCCGGGAGTGCCTAAACGAATACCAGACGGATAAAATGGTGGATTTGGATCAAATGGGATAGAGTTGCGGTTAAATATGATATTTGCAACCTCACATCCTTCTGCAACTGTGTTTCCTAAGAGATCTTTGTTTCGTAAATCAATTAATAAAAGATGAGTATCGGTACCATTAGTTGCTATTTTAAAATCATATTTTTTAAATTCTTGTTCTAGTATTTTTGCATTTATGATTATTTGTTTTGAATAAGATGCAAAATTTTGACTCTCTGTTTCTCTGAGAGCTACAGCGATGCCTGCAATTGCATTGATATGGGGA
>JBAXPW010000094.1:0-5183 GCA_037132015.1 Candidatus Roizmanbacteria bacterium | reverse complement strand
CTAAAGGGAGAAAAGATTGATGAAAATATTGTGAAATAGATAAAGGAGGAAATAAAAAACCTATTAAAATTATTTCTTTTAACCATAATTGTATTTTCAAAATAAAATATTGACAATGTAACAGTATAGTTATCAAAAAAATCGAAGTCAATAGAAGATCATGGAACAAAATAGAGTGATTTTTTTTCTTTTACCATTCCTTCTTTAACCATTTGATTAAGTATTTTGTTGGCTCTATCTTCATTTCCTATGCATAGTTCAACAATAGTTTCATAATTGATATTGCCTATCTTGACAATCTGCCTTAATATCTCTCCACGGATTTTTCTATCAGAAGTTTCAAAATTTGATTGCACAGAATAATGTTTACTCCGTTTATTTGGATTTTCATTTTTTTTTGTTAAAAATGTACCATAATCCATCAATGCATAATACCATTCTCGGGGTTTTGACCTATCTAACGTAGCTTCTATAAATGGAAAAATAAGTTTGTCATCAATTTCCGTAGACTCTGGAAAAAAATGATAGATCATAACTCGTCTAATATTTGTCTCAATAAAAACAGTAGGAATATTATAAATATAAGTAACTATTGCGCTCGCAGTTGCAGGCCCAATACCGGGCAATACATCAACTTCCATAGGAATCGTTGGAATAATACCTTCATATTTTTTCACAATGATCTCTGCAGATTCTTTTAGATATTTTCCTCGTCGATTATATCCCATACCTTGCCACGCAGATAATACTTCAAGAAGTGATGCTTTTGATAACGAATTAAATGTGGGAAATTTTTCAGTAAACTCCACAAACTTTGTCATCACACGTGAAACCTGAGTTTGTTGCAACATCACCTCAGACAAAAACACATGATATTGATTTGTTGTATTTCTCCAAGGCATAACACGTCCATGTTGAGAATAATATTCCCAAATTGTCGACTGAAATGACTGTATTTTTTCAGAAGAAATATGCATAAGAAGCTTATGAATTATACCCTATTTGATTTGAAAATTTTCAGAGCCTTCGAAAATGGGAGAATAGAAAGTAAAAAATGAAGATCAAACGAACGTTTTATCAACCAACCTATCCAACCCGAAAAAGTAATTAATCCGATTTGACATATCGCATATCCAGAACCAATCGAAATAATTGATTTTTGTTTTAGAGGTCTATATGAATGGTATTTTTTATGCGCAATTTCATGAGCTATATATTCAGAAACATATTTTGAATCTATCAAAGGAGTAAAAAAAGCACTAGAATATGATTTTGACACACTTTCACCTATCACAAATATATGTTTTTTTCCTCTAACTTGGAGATGACTATCTACCAAAACTCTCCCTTTGTCATCTAATCTAAACCCTTCAATTTTATCAAAAAAATGATTTGGAATTATTTCTTTACACCATATTACAATTTTTTTATTTTGTTCCATATCTTTGAGATATACTTCTTCTATTTCTTCCTTTGAAACATCTCGGTGCAGATGAATATTAATGCCAAGATTCTGCAAATATTCCTGTATTTTTTGGGAATTGCTTTTAGATAACTCAGAGATGAGTCGAGATTCCGATTCGATTAAATCAATTGATATAGTTAATGTTAGTGTGTTATATTTTTTTGTAAGTTTTTTTGTATATTGTGCTATGCTTCCTGCAATTTCACAACCAGATCTGTTACCACCAATTATCACAATATGAATATTTTTTGATTCTTCCGGGTAGATTTTATTTATACTCATCACTTCGTGTAGATGACTTTTTAACTGCAATACATCTGATAGAGATAATGAATTAAAAGTTAGATCCTTCATTCCATACACGTCATAATAAGAGATTTCATTTTTTAATGCGAACACGACATAATCAAAATGATAGGGAGTAGCATGCCAACCATATACAATTTTTTCATCAAAATTAATATGATCAATAACATCTTTTTTAATTTCCACTCTTGTATCTTCAAAAATGTCTTTATATGATATGTAAGGATTAGCAACCTCTTGATCGTTAAAGAATTTGTAAAATTGAGGCTCATATTCAAGATGTGATGTATTTGAAATAAATTCAATCTCTACTTCTTCAGGCAAAATTCTATCCAATTCTAATGCAGTATTCACTCCTCCAATTCCTTCACCTACAATCAAAATCTTTTTTACTTTTTGCATACTATCACTATACCTGAAATGAAGAAAAAACAGAAGAAGAATTTATTTCTTTTGTTGATAGTTTATAAATGCGTTTTTGATGCTTTTTCTCATCATTGTTTTTGGGATAGTATAGGTATCGCATTCAAAAATTCCGTTTGGTATCACCGTCTCTGCAACTGCAAGAATATCTTCCTGATTAGAATACAATATTGTTTTCCCTTCCTTTGCATCTTGAATAAGTACGAGATGTTCTCGTATCAATGGAAACAATTCCTTAAAATAGCTCTGCATCTCATTTTTTCGTTCTAAAATACTTTTTGCATCTGCAGTCTCGATCTGATAAACCACACATTCTATACCTTTATGAATAAATCCATTAAAAATATGTCCATCAAATAACATAATCTTTTTCAAATTTTCTTTTGCAAATTCTGTCTTAAATTTATACATCTCTTCAGGAAGCTTTGTATATTTTTCTCCTGCAGTTTCTTCAAGCCACTTTTTCATACGTAAATCTCGAAATGTCGTGGTATCAGATTGGAAATTAACAGTATTTGAATAGATTGCACACAATAATAACGAAGCAAGTTCTTGAGACAACAGAATTTTTTTATCAAAATAAAAAAATTCTGCGATCTGCGTAGCACACGCACCAACGGCTTCTATTCTAAATTGCGCATTTGGAAAAGCATCATAAACTGGAAATGATCTATGATCAATCACTTCAACTACTTTATCTTTTTGAATAATTGTTGGAAGTCCACGAGGCTCACACACATCAACAAGAATAAAAGATTCGTATATATCTTTATCTGAGAGAAGATCATACTCAATTTTTAGTTGTGAGAGAACAAATTCAGGTTCTATATGTATTCCTCTACCAAACTTTACTTCATATATTTCGCTCGTTTTTTGTTGTAAATATGAGGCATATGCAAAAGCACAAGCTACACCATCAACATCACTATACTCCGAAGCGGTTATCAGCGTTTTCATACCATATATTTTACATCATTATGCGTGTTTATAAACACTCGCACGAAGGGCATTGAAGATGACCAATATATCTATGGTCTCTTGAATAAACGCACCCATCACTGGTGGCACCTGTCCCGCAACTGCAAATAACATTCCGAGAGTGCTTAATCCAATTCCAATAAATATACTTTCTTTTGCTATCTGAATCGTACGACGAGAAATAAGTAAAACTTCTGAAACTGTATTAAAATCACCTCCCAAAAATACTATATCTGATGCCTCTGATGATGCTGTATTTTCTTCATTGCTAAATACCATACCCACATCTGCAAGCGCAAGTGCTGGGGCGTCATTTATCCCATCACCAACCATCGCAACAACTTTTCCTTTTTTATGCAACTGCACAATGCCATTTTTTTTATCCTCGGGAGTGCACTCTGCTTTTATATGGACATATGATCCAAGTTTTTTTGCGATCTCATCTGCAGATGCTTGTTTATCTCCAGTAAAAATATGGAGTTCAAGACCTTTTTTATAGAGCTCTGCAACAATCTTTTTACTATTTTCTTTCATTTGATCTTCAAATGAGAATCGAGCAATGTGATCCGTTCCCGTAAACATATCAATAGCCATGCCAACATTTGTCTTTGCTTTTGAGAGTTTATATACAGTTCCTTTTATTGTTCCAGATATGCCCTGCCCTATCTCCTCTGATACATTTGCAACAGATATGCTTGCTATTTTTTCCTCTTTTGCATATTGATTAATTGCTTTCGCTAAAGGATGAAGAGAGTTATGTTCTATCGCAGATGCATAAGATATGATCTCTTCTTTAGTCAATGTATCATTGTAAATTTTCAGATCGCTCACTATCGGTTTACCCAAAGTGATTGTTCCTGTTTTATCAAAAATAATTGTATCTATACGTGAAAGCGTCTCAATACCTGCAAGACGTTTTACTATAATTCTACGATGTGCGGATGCATTCATACCTCCCATAAGTGCTATAGGCGTTGCAAGAATTAGTGGGCATGGAGTAGCAATCACAAGAACTGCAAGAACTCTTCCAAAATCCTGAGAAATATAATATGCTAACCCTGCTAAAAAAAATGTTAATAATGTAAAAATCGTACTATACTTATTTGCAAGACGAATCATCGGTGCTTTTTCAGTTTGTGCTTTTCTTACCATATCAATAATTTTTCGATATGTTGAATCTTTTTCTGCTTTAGTAACTTCTATCATTATTGAGTTACCCATATTGATCGTGCCACTTCGCAATATATCTCCTTTTTCTTTATCTATGATGTATGGTTCTCCAGTAAGCGATGATTCATCAGTCAATCCTGATTTCGATACTAATATTCCATCAAGAGGAATCACCTCTCCTTTGCGTACAAGGATAAGTTGACCTACCTCAATTTTTTCAATTGCAATTTCTTCATTTGTTTGTGCAAGTATCACCATGTGGGGAATACGATCTGTCAATGAAGTCAATGATCGTTTAGCTCGTTGCATACCGTATTCTTCAAGTTGTGTTCCTCCGGAAAGCATAAGTACGATAACTGCTGAAACAAGAAAATTACCTGTTAATAACCCCACAGTGATAGCAAGAAGTGCTATGTAATCCAGTGCAAATTGTTTATGAATTATAGAATTATAGGTATCGCGAATCAGCTTCAAACTGCCGGAGATGATGACTGGTATTAAAATTAAGATGGTTAATTCACGACTCTTGAGAATATAAGTAGCAACTAATGAAAGTAAAATTCCACCAAGAACAAATAGTGGTATTGCAAAAGTGGTGATAATTTCCTTTACGAACCTTCGCGATATACGGGTTTTCATACTTCAAATTTAATTGTTAAATTTGAAGGAAGTCCCGCCTAATATGAGTATTAGCACTGCTCACGATCGAGCCCGGCATTATGCCTGTTCTTCACTTCACAACCATTATATACTATGACAGATATTGGAACAAGAGCTATTATTATCATATCAGACCGATATGTTAATGTCATAGTATACCGAAATGAAAATGTCATACCCC
>JBAXPW010000093.1:0-5185 GCA_037132015.1 Candidatus Roizmanbacteria bacterium | reverse complement strand
GTAGACTGTTAAAGTCTAAAAACGTAGGTGGTGCATTTCGAAATAGAATGTAGGAAAAGTAAATTAAATATATGAATAGTCCAATAGTTAATATTATCATGACAAACTTCATGCTTGTTGTAATGGCCGTAGTATTGCTGTTACTTGGTGTAAGCATGATATTAAGTATGGTTCTTCTTATTAAATGGTTGATAAAGAAAATAAAAAATACTTAATATATGGCTAGTAATAAATTCAAAACGAATATTATTGCTGGAATAACTTCCATTGTCGTAATTATCATTTGTTTTGTCAGTTATATTGATCCAACAGTGACAAAAATGAAATTGCAATTGAATCCTTCACCAACAATTTCATACCATAACTCAATAATTGTAGAGAAAGCACTTGGATTAAGTTCTGAGGAATTTGTTAAATTACTAAAGCAAAATAGTGAATCTTATGCAAAAGATGGTACTGAGCGTATAGATTATAGTAGTGGTGATATAAAGATAATTTCATATATTGGATTTGGGACTGTGCTGTATAGGAATAATAAAGTGGAACGGGTAGATATCTCTATTCTTGATTATTCAAATGCTACTAACTTATATCAAGAAGTAAAGAAACAATATGGAAATCCTGATCTTAAATATGTTTATGTTGAATCTCGCCAAAGAGATAGCTCAGTTCGACAGTATTTTGCAGAAGTGTTTTTGAAGGCGGGATATACTTTTACATTTTTAGACGAAAAGAAGGTAAATGGAATTTCAAAATTTGTTGGTGGAAAATATTCAATAGAGCAATATAAAATAGAATTTATAGAAGATACAAACACTTCGTTAAAGATTAGTATGTTGGAGATCTAATTGTTCAAAAAGTTAGTATTACTGTCAGTTGTTGGCACATTCGATGGCAAAAGCATTCTCTTTATCACCGGCTTTGCTGTAAGTAAAATATTCATAAGTTTCATCTTGGCTCTCATCATCGAACTCATTCTCTCACTTATATTTAGGAAGAAATAAAGTAAATTAGTACTATTTTTATCAGAGCTTGAATTGTATTCTGCGCTAATATAAGATAAGTTCAATAAAACATTAGATTTTAATTTTTTATGAAACTACACGATCTAACAAAAGAAGAGTTGATTGAAGAAGTCAAAAAACTACGAGCAAGAAAAAAATATGGCTTAGTTTGGGAAGATAAGCCTGAAAATGTTGTTGAGCAATGCAAAATAGAACTTCCTGTACTTGAAGAAGTAGCTGAAAAGGCAATAGCCAAAGATGAAAAACTACCTACAAACTTAATTATTGAGGGTGATAACTACCATGTCTTATCTGTGCTGAACTATACCCATCAAGGAAAAATTGACGTGATTTATATTGATCCACCATATAATACTGGGAGAAATGATTTTAAATATAATGATAGATTTGTTGACCGTGAAGACACATTCAGGCATAGTAAGTGGCTATCGTTTATGTCAAGTCGATTAAAATTATCAAGAGAATTGTTAACAGATAATGGACTGATTTTTATCTCTATTGACGATAACGAAATGGCAAATCTCAAACTGATGTGTGATGAAATTTTTTTAGAAAATAATTTTTTAGCTATTCAGATATGGAGAGGGATGCATACAGTCCGAAATTCAAGTAAAGAATTTAATCATAACACAGAGTATGTTTTAACATACGCTAAAAATATGTCAAAGTTAATCACTACTGGTGACAAAAATACATATATTAGAATTGCTTCAGATAAGGCTTCATCATATACACAAGATGATAATGATGGTAATGGGCCATATAAATTTGATCCAATCAGTGCAAGAAATTATTACAAACCCTATACTTATACGTTTAAGGATGGCAGAATCTGGCAAGCACCAAAAGGAAGCTACCCAAGGTATTCTATTGAATCATTAAAACGATTAGAAGAAAGTAATGCAATAAATTTAGATGGTAAAGAGCCAAAGGCGAAAAGATTTTTAAAAGACGTGCAAGAAGGAGTACCACCAAATACATTGATTCCAAGCGAACAAGTTGGTTTCAATAAAGATGCCACTTCATTTTTGGGTCAATTATTTGATGATAAAGTTTTCGACCAACCAAAACCTACTAACCTTATTAAGTACCTATTATCAATAAAAAATAAAAAGCGAAAAGACCATGGTTTGACTGTTCTCGACTTTTTCGCTGGTTCGGGCACAACTGGTCATGCGGTGCTTGAATTAAATAAAGAAGATGGTGGAAATAGAAAATTTATACTCTGTACCAATAATGAAAATAAAATAGCCGAAGAAGTATGTTATCCACGAATAAAAAAGGTTATAGAAGGCTATGGGGATACCAAAGGCATACCTGCAAACGTGCGATACTTCAAGACAGCCTTTGTGTCCAAGTCCAAAGTATCGGACGACACACGCCAAGACCTCGTTCATAAATCGGTAGAGATGATATGTGTGCGTGAAAACACCTTTGAGAAAGTTCAAGAAACCGATGATTATAAAATCTATCAAGATAGTACAAAAGTAACTGCAATACTC
This sequence comes from Candidatus Roizmanbacteria bacterium, assembly GCA_037132015.1. Taxonomy (GTDB): domain Bacteria; phylum Patescibacteriota; class Microgenomatia; order UBA1406; family GWC2-37-13; genus JBAXPW01. The sequence continues at coordinate 2,658 of JBAXPW010000093.1, read as the reverse complement.
TTTAATCTTGAGGAGGTAGAGACGTTTAAGAAAGAAATTGCAAAACAGGGGAAAAAGGCGCAAATTTATGTTTTCTCGCTTACACACGATACATATAATAGCGATTTTGCAGATTTAACTGTAGCTCATAAACTATGCCCTATACCAGAAAGTATTTTGGAAGTTTATCGTAAATTATTCAAAGAATAAGCCTATGATCCTAAAGGAGTATCAAATAACAGCAGTTGATAAATTGCTATCTATAAGCAAGAAATTATTACAAAAGAATGGAGTAAAACAATGTGTTGTAAAAGCCCCCACAGGATCAGGGAAAACAATAATGATTGCAGAGTGGCTCAACCTCTTGGCACGTGAGCAACTTAATAAACAATATTCTTTTATCTGGATTAGCGGGAATAAGCTACACCAACAAAGTAAAGAGAAACTTCAAAGTTATCTAGCAGACACTAGATACACATTCTCTCTTCTTGAAGATATTACTGAAAATAAATTTCAAGAGAACGAAGTTATTTTTGTAAATTGGCATAGTCTTACAAAACAAGACAAAGAAACAGGAAAATATACAAACGTCTTCATGCGTGACAACGAAGGCGACAAAAATCTACAAACATTTGTAGCAGAAACCAAAGAAGAAGGCAGAGAAATAATCCTCATAGTAGATGAAAGCCATTATCACTACTGGTCTGAGAAATCACAAGAACTTGTTCAAACTATCATAGCCCCCAAGTTGATATTAGAAGTATCTGCCACACCTTCTATTAACCCTACACCAGAACAGCTTGAATACGAAGATGCAGGTCAAATTACCGTTAGATTTGAGGACGTTGTATCTGAGGGCATGATAAAAAAAGAAGTGGTAATAAATGCCGAAATTGGAACGTATAAAGGCTCATTATTGGTAGCCGATGATGTTGTGCTACTTGCAGCTCTTGAAAGAAGAGACCAACTCAAAAAACTATATCATCAGAAGGGTATAAACATAAACCCATTACTGTTAATACAACTTCCAAGTGAAGGTGAAAAAACGAGTGCGCTCGATGAAAGCAAAATGGAGCAAGTTATTAAAGTCTTAAAAGATCAACACAATATTACTATTGAAAATAACAGACTAGGGATTTGGCTATCAGAAGAGAAAGAGAATCTTAAAAATATTGAGAGCAAAGACAATACTGTTGATGTTCTCATATTCAAACAAGCAATTGCGCTAGGATGGGATTGCCCACGTGCACAAATACTTGTAATGTTTAGAGAGATAAAAAGCACCACTTTTGAGGTCCAGACCGTAGGGCGTATTTTACGAATGCCAGAGGCAAAACACTACGACCAACTTGAACTAGACAGAGCCTATGTATACACAAATATAGATAAACTAGCCATAAAGCAAGATAACGACAGTAAAGGACTTTTTCATGTTTTTGCTAGTCACAGAAAAGAATCGTATGAAAACATACAATTACCCTCTATATACCTGAAACGAATAGATTATGGTGATTTAACGCTCAAATTTAGAACTTTATTTATACAAGAAGCCAATAACTACTTTGGAATTCACAAAAGCGATACACCTGAAATTGCAAGAAATAAAGCGGATGTTAAACTAGAGTTAGAATTAAGTGAACTTACAAAGCCAGTTATTGTTGATGTTCTTTTTACAAATATAGATGTTAAAGCAAATGATGACATTATTGGAACTCAAGTCCATTTTTCTGTATCCGAAGATGAAATAAAAAATAGATATGAGACTTTTGCAAAGCTAGCATCACTACCATATTCACCTGTAAGATCATGCAATAAGGTTCAGATGGCACTATACGACTGGTTTGATAGTTGTTTAGGGTATAAAACTAATAGTAGGCTAGATATTCAAAGAATTGTCGTTTGCTCTACAAACAATCAAAAAATATTCCATGAAATAATCGAACGGGCAAAAGAGAAGTTTAAGGTCGAAAGAACCACAGAAATAAATAGGGCTAATCGAAAAAAAGAATATTTATGGGATGTGCCGGTTGTTGAGTATTTTAATGAAAACTTCACTTCCTTTAACGCAGATAATTATGCTCATGATAAATGCTATGTATATACTAATCGAAGTAAGCCGGAACAAGACTTTGAAGAAATAATTAGTAAAAACAGTAAATTGAAATGGTGGTATAAAAACGGTATTGAAAAGGAAACGTGTTTTGCAGTTGATTATATTGACCCAAATACAGGAATTCAGAGAGCTTTCTATCCGGATTATATAGCCTATTATGATGACGGAACAATCGGGATATATGATACCAAATCAGGGTATACCGCAGAATCAGAGGAAACAAAGGCAAAATCGAATGCCCTTCAAAGCTATATAACAGATCAGAAAGATAAAGGACGGAAAATAAGAGGTGGGATAGTTCAGCATAATAAATCTGGACTATTTGTGTGCGAATCACCAAAATATAATTCAAACATGATAGATGAATCTTGGAAAAGATTGGATATTTAATATTGATCATAATAGTATCGATATCTAATCGATACTATGACCTAAGTAAGAGTAATTTCTTTGGTTTTCACAACTACAAAGAGAAGATGCATTTATTCAGATCTTTGGTTCTACCAATACCACTAAAGTGGTACCGTTTGTCAATACACAAAAACGAACAGGACTGCGGAAAAATT
>JBAXPW010000092.1:0-5254 GCA_037132015.1 Candidatus Roizmanbacteria bacterium | reverse complement strand
AGGGGAGTTAAATTTAGCTTAAGTGGTGGTACAGTGGCGAGGGTTCATATCCGCTCCAACAATCACACCTGTAGTCAAGTCAACAATAATTCCAACTTCTTCTTTATCTCACATGTTAATTAGAAGGCCAGATTCTATCATAACTCAGGTGATCCCAAGTTCGATGCCTACAAATCAACCATCAGTAACACCTACTTTAAGACCTGTTCCAATACTTACTCAAGTTATTAGAAAACAGATTATACCAAGTCCAGTTCCTACGACTCGATTAACAATAGTTTCAACTATACAACCGCAAGTTTCTACGCCCTATCCAACCTCAACTTCGATTGCAAAACTACCTCAAACAACAATAGAAGTATGGGCCTCTGCTGATATTGGACCAGTGAGAGGATATCCATACATGACGGCATTTGCAAATGGCAAAAGAATTTACACAGTCAATAATCTGCCCATGGCAACTGTTACAAACCCTTGGAGAAATGTATATAAATACAATCCATATTCATTTATTTATAGTGGTACGCTTTTATCAGGGCAGAAAATTCAGATCTGGTATACAAATGACTATAATATTTCACCATATGATCGTAATTTAAGAGTTGAAAAGATTATAGTAAAAATACCCTCAAATCCACAAGGGCAAACATATTACAGCTATGATCCTTTGACCTATTCTACAGGCACATACACGTCATCAAAAGGATGTACTGCTGGGTATAAGCAATCAACAGTTTTGCATTGTGCAGGATACTTTCAATATATAATTAAATAAGGAAGAGATGTGATTTACTCTTTCTTTTAGAGCCAAAATTGCTACAAATAAATAATACCAATAGAAATTTGTACTGAATAATGTATTAAGGAACTTATTCCTTACACATTATACTTTCTATTTTATACTCAACTTTCCTGCGTTTGCATTCCAGTGATACAATGTTCCCCAATTTGCAGAAAAGATTCCTACACGCACAGTGTACGTTCCTGATATTGTATTTGTCGCTGTCTTCCAAACAGGGGCATATACTTTTGCGATTCCGGTAGTCAATGTCTGATTATCATAGTATTTTTGATAAATCTTTGCGCCTGCGCTACTATACACCTCAACATCAATAAGATATATCCCATTTTTTGCCACAGTAATAGTTGTGCTTAACGTTGATGATCCACCTTTTGAGATACTTGATGGGCTTGTAATTGTAGAACTACTAAAATTGCTGATAACTCCCGTTGGTACTCGTGTTGGAGTAATAGTTGGTGTAGTAATACGAGTTGGCGTTGGAGTAGCTATTCTAGTCGGAGTAGGTGTTGGCGTAGGTGATAAAATTATTGTTGGTGTTGTAGTTGGTGTTAATGTAATTATAGGAGTTGCAGTAGGCACTACTATATTTGTAGGTGTGGGTGTGATTGATGGAGAGGTAGTAAATGATCCTGTCAACACAATTGCGGTTGTACTATAGGCGGGGAAACTATATGAGAAACTACTTCCCGTAACTGCTACTACTTTTGGTTGAATAGCTAATATACTCTTTGCAACATTCATACCATCAATCTTTACTTTATTTATAGTGGTTGTTGCACTTGTTGTATTGCTTGTGCTACTCATATCTGTAGGATTGGTACTTGACATTTCGTATGCGTTTCCACTTGTTGCTGAAAATCCTGTTAATGAAACAGGAGTATTGATACTTTGACCCGTAAGATTTGTTATCATCAATTTTAATTTTGATGGATCTTTAGAATCTCGTGATGCCCAAATCGAGATATCATCATTTTTATAACTTAACGATTCAACCATTATATCTCCAAAATATTGTGCATACATCATGTGTGCATAATAACGAGGACGAATTGAGATACGTGTTGGCGTTTGATCATTATCTGGATAAAATAACGAATAACCTTGTGTGCCATAGGCTGTGTACCATGTAACGAAATCTATACCCGAATACGCAAGTCGTCCTAACAAATCTGCTGTCCGAACTGCATTGATATGATTTCCATTCAGAATACTGTCAAAATTACATGCATCAAAATTAGATTCAGTTATTCCAAGTTCAACTGTTGGATATGATGTTAATACTTCAGATCGTATTCTCCGAGGCATCATATCACCCCAATATCGACTAAGTCTATTTTCATATGATAAAGAATCAATTGGAGTTGTCCCATTAAATTTTTGATATTGCATAACATCACTAATAAGTGAGGTACCACACCCTTGATACCAGTGATAGGTAAGAGCACCAAGCTCAGAACCATTTGCCCGCGCTGTAATAGGTGGTTGTGTAACAAAACCATTTAATTGAGTATTGGTCCCTGTCTCTGTAATTGTAGTAGAAACTGCCGACGCAGTAATTTTAATTGTAGGATCTACTGCGAGCATAGCACTTTGATATGCCTTGAAACGAGTCGCATACGTAGTGGGAGTCATAAGATTATCTTTATCGAAATCCAGCTCATTTCCCAGTTCCCAGTATTTGAAATAATACGCTTTACCAGTTGCATCTTTTCGTCCTTCTTTATTTACATATTTCACCATATCTGCCCACATGGATGGATCATTTCTAGAAATATCTACCTGTACTATCACATCTGCTCCAATAGTATTTGCAAATTCTGCAACGCTATTTACTTCGTCAGTTCCATAATGAAAATAATATGTATTTCCGTTCTTACTCCATGTTGTGTATGGAGTTTTTTGAGTTGTTCTATCCCATCCCACGCTATTTGCCCATAATCCTCCCGCATATCGAATTATTCCTACTTTTGCTTCCTTCATTGCTTGTGCAAGTCCCGGAACGCTATTCAAATATGGCTTTCCCCAGCTGTGCTCCCAATTCACAAAGCCTTGACCATTCATTTTGGATGTATAGGGACGGATTGTTTTGTTAGTGTTTACCTGTAATGAAGTTGTTTGAGCAAATGCAGGATTCAATACTGAGAAAAAAATACTATAAAAAATACTCAACCCAAACAAAGCAATAGTTACAAAACCAAACGATTTTATATTCATATTTTGGATAAATTAATTATTACCATATTAATCATAGTTCACTCACAATACAAAGTCAATATTTGGTGGAAATTTTATAAAAAAATTATTAGTTTCATATCTTAACAACTAGCACCATTTAGGGAGGAACTTGAAAGATCAAAGGATCTCCAACATATTAGAGGTCGTTTTAAAGCAATTTTCTTAAATGCAACTCAAAGATATTTAATTCAAAACCCACAATATAGAATGTAATATGATATATCTCTTGCAAATTCATTGACAAAAGAGGTATATGTAGGTGTTCGGATTCCGTTGAGAACTCATATTATAGAAATTGCATGTCATCTTCTGGTATACTGGAACGATGCACAAAGTGATTTATCCCGTCAAAGGCGGAGGGTATATGCCCGTGATTTCTGTTCGTAATCTCGTAAAACAATATCAAAAATCTACTCAGCGCGCTATTGATGACATAAGTTTTGATGTTGATGAAGGATCTTTTTTTGCATTCCTAGGTCCTAATGGCGCAGGTAAAACGACGACGATCTCTATTCTCACAACTACCCTTGCCAAAACATCAGGGGAAATACAAATTGCAGGATTTGATACTGAAAAAGAACAATCCCAAGTTCGTCATCAGATCGGTGTGATATTTCAAAATCCTAGTCTTGATCTTAATCTAAGTGCCGAAGAAAATATTCGTTTTCATGCAGTGCTGTATGGTTTGTATCAATTCCGTCCAAGTTATTCCATGATGCCGACTTCATACAAACATAAAGTGACGGAACTAGCAGAAATAATCGGAATTCAAAAAGAACTGTTTCACCCCATAAAGACTTTTTCAGGTGGAATGAAGCGTAAATTAGAGATCATTCGAAGTTTAATTCATAGTCCTAAAGTTCTTTTTCTTGACGAGCCTACATCAGGTCTTGATCCGCTGAGTCGCAAAAATGTTTGGGAGTATCTCAAAGAAATTCGAGAAAAAAATGGAACTACTATTTTTTTAACAACTCACTATTTGGAAGAAGCAGAATCAGCAGATACGGTCGCCATCATTAACACTGGTAAAATCGTCATTAAGGGAAGTCCCGAGATGATCAAATCATCGCTGGTTCAACATTATTTGCTAATAGATGCAAAAGATAGAGAGCGATTACAAAAAGAATTGGAAAGTAAGAAGTTTTCATTTGATATAAAAGAAAATGGATTTCGAGTTGTATTACTATCGAATACACCTCAACAAATCATTCAGTCGCTTGATACTCCCCTCTCTCAGATGGTGGTTCATATGCCAACGTTAGAGGATGCATATCTTGCAATTGTTGATGGAAAGAAGTGAGAGTTCATCAAGTTATAAAGTTTGTAAAGTTATCGTATTTATATGTTCAGCGCTATTGCAACAATCGCATATCGAGATTTCATCAAATTTATTCGTGATCGTTCACGAATTATTGCATCATTTATTTTCCCTTTTGTGTTTATTGGTATTCTTGGATCAAGTATACAATCAAATCTTGGAAAAAATATTGGTTACAATTTTTTGCTCTTTACATTTATAGGGGTGATTGGACAGACATTGTTTCAATCTACTGCTTCGGGGATCATCTCACTTGTTGAGGATCGTGAAAATGATTTTAGTCAAGAGATGTTTATCGCTCCTGTTTCACGATTTGTCATTATATTTGGAAAAATTGTTGGAGAATCGATGGTCGCATTTGCTCAAATTTTAGGCATCATTATTATTGGAATTATTTTACGCGTTCCTATAGATCCGATACGATTATTGCAAATTCTTCCTTTTACAATTGTTGCATCTATTATCGGTGGCGCATTTGGAATTTTTGTATTATCAAATCTGAGTAGTCAACGCTCTGCAAACCAAATTTTCCCTTTTATTATTTTGCCTCAATTCTTTTTATCAGGTGTGTTTAGTCCGATCAAAGAGTTGCCACCAGTATTGTTTGTATTCTCACGGATGGCTCCGATGACGTATGCTGTTGATTTTGTACGGGGTATGTACTATATGGGAAAACCAGAGTATGCAAAAGTTGTGTTATACAATCCCCTCTTTGACTTTATCGTTCTTTCTGGCATGTTTATTATATTTCTCATCGCAGGTACAATATTGTATGTGAAAAAGGAGAGGAATAGGTGAGGAGTTTTTGTCAGAACTTTGATGAAAAATAGATTATTTGATTTATTATAATGGTCCCACAAAACTGAACACAGGAACACGGTATACTTAAAGTATTATGG
>JBAXPW010000091.1:0-5299 GCA_037132015.1 Candidatus Roizmanbacteria bacterium | reverse complement strand
TTCATAATACCTGTATTTTACCTCAGGTGGTGCATTTCGTTTTAGAACTTAAGATTTGCAAAATCATTTGCATTTTTATATTTTATGATTTAATATATTTTTGCATCAAGAGTGGCAAAGAGAGTTTTGGCTCGAAGACTTGCCCGGCAACCGTTGGTAAAACGGTGCCCCACCCAAGAAGAGAGGAGATGCGTACTGATAACCTTGGTTAGAAGTAAAATTACTAATTCATCCTCCTCTCAAAGCGGAGGATTTTTTTATGGCTACATTTCATACTTCCTTTACATCCGAATCAGTTTGTGCAGGACACCCAGATAAAGTATGTGATCAAATCAGTGATGCTATAGTTGATGCAGTATTAGAACAAGATCCACATGGTCGCGTTGCTGTAGAGACCTTAGTAACAATAGAAAAAGTTGTGTTAGCGGGAGAAGTCAATGCGCAAGCAAAGGTTAATTTTGAAAAAATTGCGCGTGAAGAAATAAAACGACTTGGATATACAGATCAGATATTGAATTTTACAGATAAATCATCGATTGACGTGTTAATACATCAACAATCTCCAGAGATTGCAGTTGGAGTAGATCAAGATGGCGCTGGAGATCAGGGTATGATGTTTGGATATGCAAATGATGATACTGAGGAATTTTTTCCCCTTCCTATCACGCTTGCTCATCGATTAGCTGAGAGAATTGATACTGTGCGTGAGGACAAAACTCTTGCTTATTTGCGACCTGATGGAAAAACTCAGGTAACAGTACAGTACGATAAAAAGGGGAAACCTATAGCAATCTCCCCTCTTGTCATCGCAGTTCCACATAAAGAAGATATATCGCTTGAACAGGTCAAGAGAGATCTATATACATTTGTCGTAACGCCAGTGTTGAGTTCGTATGGATTTGGTATTGATGAAGAAGATGTCATTGTGAATGGAACGGGTGTATGGCATATTGGCGGTCCTGCGTCTGATACAGGTGTTACGGGAAGAAAGATAGTCGTTGATACGTATGGCGGATATGCACGAGTTGGTGGAGGCGCATTTAGCGGAAAAGATCCTTCTAAAGTAGATAGATCAGGAGCTTATGTGGCTCGTTATATTGCTAAAAATATAGTTGCTCATGGACTTGCACGACAGGCTGAAGTACGGTTGGCATATGTGATAGGTCAATCACATCCGTTGATGTTGGATGTTGAGACATTTGGAACAGAAAAAAAATCTAAAAAAGTAATTCTTAGTTTTATAAATACATTGATAGATACATCGGTGAAAAGTATTATTGAGACATTAGATTTGCGTCGTCCTATTTATCACAAGACTGCATCTTATGGACATTTTGGACGTAACGGTTTTCCATGGGAAGAGGTTAAAGAGTTTATAAAGTTATAAAGTTGAAAGTTGCTTGTCCGATGATTCGGCTTGTCATTCCCTCCTTATATTCATCATCCTTCCAATACGTCAGGGTGTAAACAGGATAAATTCCAGCGTGATACCTTTCTTCACGGACATGATATTTTATTTCTTTTTCTTTTTTATAGTTCCTGCTTTGTATAGTTGGTATGAGTTGTAACTACTATCAAAGACGAGATATAAAACAGGTCCGAGTGCAACTAATGGATTGATGAAGTTGAGAGCAAACCATGTCATCAATACGGTATTTTTATTTCCCAACCCTTGACCTGCTTCAAGTGCGTATTTTTTGCCCCCTATCGCCCTCCCGAGCGCCCAACATAATATTGTCGTACTAAGTACGGTGAATGCGATTATTACGAGATATGAGATTGGGATATTTTGTTGTGATCGTATGTAAAAAGAAGATTGAGATACTGCGATACAAATCACGAGAACTAAAGAATCAAAAGCTACTAATCGTGAACGAATGATAAATGTATGAAGATGGTGCATAGTATTCTTGATAATTTGTGCCACAATAAAAGGAGCAAGAATAATGATAAGAATATCACGTATCATCGGGAAGGTATCAGCAGTCTGACTCGAGGAGTAAATAAGTGAAATAAAATACGGAAGCGTAAGTGCGGTAAGGATATTACTTAACAGAACTTGAGCTGTGATAAACTGTAAATTTCCCTTTAATAATGAGATGATAGCTGGTGATGCTGTTGCTGAAGGACCAATGATAGAAATAAAAACAATGAGTGCTAATTCTCTATGGAAATATGAAATACAATAATAAGCAACAAATGCAAATAGAATGTTACTTATGAAGAGGATGGGAAGTTTGATATTGAGGAGAGATTTGTTTATTTCAATAGATAAGAATGCACTAAATAACATAATCATCAATAGGTATTTTATGATGAAGCTCAACACATGGATTTGAGGAAATACAAATCCGATAATTATTGCTAAGAATAATAACATTGATTTATTCATACTTCATTGTATATAATTTCCACTATGCAATCAAATAATATACTTTCAAATATTGGATCTGCGAGTGGGCTTGCTTATCAAGAAAAAATGAATCGGGTAAAAGGTTCATGTCCATTTTTGATAACCAAAGGTGAAGAAGTGGTAGAGTATCTTTCAAAAGAACTTGAGCCATTGTTACTGGAGTATTCCGATGATGTTTTGAGCCGTGTTTCAGTTCGATTTTTTCTTACAGAATCATCACTTTATGAGTTTCGATCGATCATTCAAAGTTTTCATATTCGTAATTTTTCATTTCAAATTGAAGCAGAGGTTAAATTAAAAAATTATTATTGGGTTTGGATTGGAGGAAATATTCCTGCACGCATAACTGATAAAAAAATTGTGCAACTTATGAAAGATAAGATAACAAATATTCAAAATAGTAATTCAAATAAGTTGTCCCCTGTCTTGTTAGATGGATATCAAATAAGTGAATTAAGAAATGAGAGTGAAGAAAGAAAGAATAATTATATAAATCAAATGAGTGTTTTATATTCAGAAAGAATACCAGTGTATGTTACTGACAATAATAATGCAGAGTATATCAAACGTATCGTAGAGAGTAAGGATAGTGATGTGTATGTTATTGTAGATTCATTGAAAAATGTGATGGGAGTTGTCATAAATGAATATACACATTATGAAATTATGTTGCCAAATAAAGAACAGGTATCAATTAAAATTTGTGAGTCAAATGATTGGATCAAATCTAAAGATTGTCCCTCAGAGTTCTTTGATATGCTATTAGCGCGAACGATAGAAGATGCGCAAAATAAAGGAGCTCAGATCATCGAGGCAGAATGTGTACCTGAGGCGTATAGGACGGCTATTCATGCAGGATTTCATCCAGCGGAGGAACCTTTGATGCGCACCTCACTCATACAAACAGATGGAAAAAATATCGAACTCTATGAAGAACACGTTGCAGAATATTATCGAAAATTTAACTCTCTCTGGCTCTTTACGATTGTGAATGAATAGATTTGAGAATATGATAGTGTGAATTTTAAACAGGAAGGAATGTATTAAAAGTGATTATATAAGATTTGGAGGATGGTTGTGAAGTTATACTTTGGATTGTGTAAGTAGTTTAGCCTCTTCGTAGTACGCTTTTTCTTAGAAACCTTATTTTATCCGTTAATTCCTGTCTATACTCTACTATTGCCTTAATATGGAGTAAAGGTGGAGAAAACTTGTCGCTTGTATTATCGTTATACCATTTGGAAAGGCTTCATATGCTAAACCGAGATTAAATTTCCCTCTGTGTTCAGTTTGCCCTTTTAATGAAAATACTTTGTGTGTAGTTTCCGTATTTTGAAGGTGGAGAACTTGTCGCTTGTATTATCGTTATACCATTTGGAAAGGCATGATATGCTAAACCGAGATTAAATTCCCCTCTGTGTTCAGTTTGCCCTTTTAATGAATATCTTCTTTTTGTGGTGTCTGCATGTTGAATTTCTATTTCTCCATTACGACATTGACCTACATAAAAATATTGCCAATCAGGTAGATGTAAATTCAAACGGCGTGCTAAAATATTGAGTCCACTCAAAGCTATACCAAATCGATCCCCATCCGTATTCTCTATTTTTTGATCTAGATCAGGATCAGAAATAAGATGTTGTATCAAAGGGCGCGCGTTGAGTAACGCCATTCCCTTTAATATTACTAGTTCCTGAGGATCATATTGATGTTCATATTGGGGGGCAGAGTAAATGGTTGTCGAACAAAATAAAGTTTTTGTCTAGTTATTGGTTTCTCCATCCCAAATTATACTATAAGATCATACAAAATGGTGGAGAAATGTGAGGGTGTTTGTTCCGAGATCGGGTAGATAATAGCCTCCCTCAAGGATAAAGACCGTGGGTTTTTTAAGTGTGGCTATTGTTTTTGCCATCGTACTATAATACTCAGAAGTCAAGAGAAAGTTGCCAAGAGTATCTTTTTCATATGTATCAAATCCCAAGGCGACGACGAGATATGAAGGATCAAATTGTGCAATTGTGTGTATCGCTTTTTCAAGATGTGGTTGATAGGTAGCGTTATTTGTTTGTGGCGGGAGTGGAATATTGAGATTATATCCTCTCCCCTTTCCAGCACCTAATTCATCCTCAAATCCCCAATGAAATGGATAAAATCCCTTTGGATCAGCATGTAGTGATAGAGTAAAGACATCATTTCGTTCATAAAATATATCCTGAGTACCATTTCCATGATGCTCATCAACGTCTAGAATGGCAACTCTTCCGTGTTTCGAAAGTAGTTGTGCCGAATAGGCGGTGTTATTGAGATAACAAAATCCTCCCATTTTATTTTTCATAGCATGATGTCCCGGAGGTCGAGAAAGAGAAAAGGTAATATGTTCACCTTTTAACAACAAATCAGTGGCAGTGTGGGCACACGAAAGGCTGATGCTTGCTTCTTCAAAAATATCGTTATTCACTGGTGCACTGAGATCTGAACTAAAGTAACCAAGAGAATGAATATCTTTTTTTTCTGGAGTGTTTGAAAAGGTTGTTGGGATATGATATCCATCATCTGATATTATGTTTTTTAGACTGATTAGATAATTGATATATTCGTTTGAATGGATTTCACGAAGTATTGTTTCATCATAATGTGAAGGTTCTTCAAATTCTCCAAAATGATTCTGAGTTAGAGTAGATTTTATTATCTCGACGCGTTTTGGTATTTCGGGATACTCTTCATTCCCATACTCTTGAAGGTGTGAAAGCGGAAAGTGTCGCTGATGCTTGGACGAATATACTATTTTCATTGGTATATTATACTGTGTCTTATCATGTGTGTGATATATTATGAGTTCTCAACGGAATCCGAACACTTGTAATACAATACAAGGATATGAAA
>JBAXPW010000090.1:0-5356 GCA_037132015.1 Candidatus Roizmanbacteria bacterium | reverse complement strand
TCCAAATTGCTTTTAATTCTTTTCCTCCAATAAATATTTCTTCTTTATTATTTTGTATCAATAGTCGTGTGTTTGTTACGGGTTGTACCTCATTCACTGCTTCTTTTTTAACCACTAATGCAAAGACATTTGCTGAAGTTAATAAAAAAACGGAAGAAAACAAAAAAACAGTCAGAGTATTTTTTTTCATAGCAAAAAGATAATTAGTATGTCCTTATACTATACTAAATTACCATACACAATTGCAAGTCTGACCAATACTTCTTATAATGATTTACCTCTTCGTAGGCTACTTATCAAATTATGAAAACACGAATTAAATCACTAAATAATCAGTTGGATGTTGCAGGCAAATGTGTGTTGTATATAATGTCTCGTGATCAACGGACACAAGATAATTTTGCATTACTTTCAGCACAACAATATGCAATAGAACGAAAAGTAGCACTCATTGTATGTTTCATCTTTCATCCACAAGTCAAAAATCGACTACATCAACAATATGAATATATATTAGAAGGATTAAAACAAGTAGAAATAACCTTACTTGATAAAGATATTCCATTCATTATAGAGTCTGGTAATCCTATAAAAGAAATCCCCTTACTTGTATCACAGCTTCAACCTTCGGCTCTTTTTTTTGATTTTTCTCCACTTCGAGAAGCGCGAGATACTCAACAATCTGTAGTTGATCTAGTACAAATTCCTGTTTTTGTAGTTGATACGCACAATATTATCCCTATATGGGTAGCATCAGAAAAGGAAGAGTTTGCCGGATATACTCTTCGTTCTAAAATTCAAAAATTACTTCCGACTTATTTAGTGTCCCCTCCTGAGCTTATAAAACATCCATTTAGTTATATAAAATATTTCAAAAATGATTGGTCAAAAATGAAAAAAACTATACGGGCTCCCCGACCTTCATTTTATATTCCTTCTTTTATACCTGGTGAAAGTTCTGTATTACATGAATTAAACACATTTATAAAGGATAAATTTCTCAACTACTCTGATTTAAGAAATGATCCATCGTTTGCTTGTCAATCAAATATGAGTCCGTATCTTAACTTTGGTCATATTTCGAGCCTTCGTATAGCTCTTATCATTGAAGAATATGTTAATAAACATAAAAATAATACAAAATTATATTCTTCATTTGAAGCTTATCTTGAAGAACTGATTGTTCGTAAAGAATTAGCAGATAATTATTGTTACTATAATACAAATTATGATTCATACGAGGGGCTACGTGATTGGGCAAAAATAACACTTGAAAAGCACATTGATGATATTAGAATAAACGCCTATTCGCTGAGACAACTCGAGTATGCACAAACCGTTGATCCTGCATGGAATGCATCACAACTTCAATTATTAAATACAGGGAAAATTCATGGTTATATGAGAATGTATTGGGCTAAAAAATTACTTGAATGGGCTCCTTCACCACAACAGGCAATCGAAAATGCTATATATTTGAATGATACGTATCAGCTTGATGGACACAATCCTAACGGATATGTGGGTATACTTTGGAGCATTGGTGGGCTTCATGATAGGCCTTGGTTTGAACGATCTATTTTTGGACAAATACGTTATATGAACTATAATGGTTTGAAAAATAAATTTAATATCAGTGAATATATTGATCGATGGATCACACAAAAAGTACATAGAATATAACAATAATATTATGTTATTTGTAATTTTATCTGAAGCATGTATATAATTTGGTATGAATAATATAAAAAATGTTACATTTTTTGGTTGTGCCAGTGTCTCCGCTGGAGGACCAACCTATGATTCTGCTAAAGAAGTTGCTAAACTTGTCGCTCAATCTGGAAGAACAGTTGTAAATGGTGGCGGACCGGGCGTGATGTTAGCTGCAACTCTCGGAGCAAAAGAGGCTGGAGGAAAAACAATTGCTGTTTATTATACACCTTCGAGTGCTACTCATTTTGAAGGTAAAACAGGATTAAATTATGCTGATGAAACATATGAGGAAGCAAATTATGTTGTGCGAACAAAAAAACTTCTTGAGCTAGGCGATCTTTATATTGTGTTTAATGGAGGAACTGGCACAATCTCAGAACTTGGTATGGCATGGGGCGTTGCGCGACTCTATCATGGACATCACAAACCACTTATTCTTTTTGGAGATTTTTGGCACAATATCATGGATACATTTAAGAACTATATGATGGTGCGTCCTGAGGAATATGAGGTGTTTACCATTATAAGCGATCCAAAAGAAGTTGTCCCTTTAATTGAAAAATATGATAACTTGATAAACACAAATGGACACAAAAAACTACCCGACAACGATCCAGAAAAAAGTTTGTTTTTGTAAACAATTCACTTTTAAAAATAATAGTTTTTTAATTATTTAAATACTACTCCATCTAAATCAGCATATAAATCATTCGATACCTGAATAATCTGAGATAATTGAGGTGCCAACTTAAATAATTGACCTTCATATTCTGTTACTTTTTCTTGATCTAACTGATATTCTGTCATACTAGATCCAGGTGTTAATTTTGCATATTTCTTCATTAGATCCATTGCGGGTCCTGTTTTAATTACTACCCCCTTCTTAATTCTCACTATTGTGCCATTTATCTCATTTTGCTTTTCAGCAAATACATCTATAGAAAAGCCTAGATTAGTAAATCCAAGGGGATCAGGAAAATTAATACGTAAAAATACTTTCTTATCAGCTATGTCAATTCGATGGAACGTACTTAACTGTGCAAAATTGTCATTCATTCCCATAAAAGTTGACCTTGCATGATATAAGTACACATCGTTGTAAGTCTTTGGATCGCTTCCTTTTGATTCAAAACTAAATATTAGATAATTTCCATCTGGATATGCACATTCGATTTTATCAGATATACTATATTTTCGCTTTATCTCTTGAGACAAAATAACAGGTATCCGATCTAATGATATTTTTATTTGTCCATTAGTATCCTTAAGACAATATTTTGAAAGAGAATCGCTAAGAGACATCACTGGAACATTTGTTGTATTCAACTTCTCCACTTTATTAGCAGAGACCAAAGGCACAGACATTGTTGGAACAACCACTGTTGGAACAACCGTTGGTGCAACCACAGCAGGAATAGCCTTAGTTGGTAAAGGTAATCCTGTCATTTTGTATCGGTCAAGTAAAAAAATAATATATCCAATGAGAGCAAAAACAACTACAAAAAGTAAAATACTTACATTCATCCACCAGTTTATTTTGGGCTTCTCATCTTGAATAATAGTATTTTGATCTTCCATATATTAAGTATAATATATAATTGTCTTTAAGAACACAATATCAAACAATATAAAACATCATCTACTTATGAGTAGCCTAGATCCTCGCACTAATAGAAATATAAAATTCAAAAAACTTACAAATTCAAATATGCTATACTATGGGCATGAATATGCTCCCTGTGCTCATGTTTATTCTTACTCTCATTGGACTTGGTGATGCCATATATTTAACTATAGAGCATTATCGCAACATTATTCCTCCCTGTGAAATAAATATCGGGTTTATTGATTGCGGACAAGTATTAAATGGACCCTATGCAACCATACTTGGTCAACCTGTCGCATTATTAGGCTTGATATATTATGCAGTCCTATTCATTTCTTTTATTTATATACTCACAAATAAGTCATCCTTTTTCAAACAAATTGCGATCAATCTTAGCGCGATGGGATTTGTATTTTCAATGTATCTTGTTTTTCTCATGGCGTTTGTAATAAAAGCTATCTGTCTTTATTGTTTTGTCTCTGCACTTATCTCAACACTTCTTTTTATCATGACACGAATAACATTTCCCATTGAACGAAGAAAAAAATATATTTTTGTAACAGGAATTTTATATAAATATATTTTGAAACCGTTATTATTTTGTATAGATCCTGAGATAGTTCACGAATATATGACTTTGATTGGAAAATTCTGTGGAACTATTCCTTTGATAAGAAATCTCATAAGTTATGCATTTAATTATTCATCTCCCCTATTAAAACAAACTCATCATGGAATTACTTACACAGGTCCAATTGGATTATCTGCGGGTTTTGACTACAAAGCACGACTTCCTCGCATTCTCCCATCATTAGGATTTGGCTTTGGAACAATAGGAACCATAACAAATCTCGCATACGAAGGAAATCCATTACCACGTCTCGGACGACTACCAAAATCACAATCTCTATTAGTAAATAAAGGATTTAAGAATGCAGGTTCCATTCAAATTATCAAAGAAATTGAAAATATACCGTTTACTATTCCAATTGGAATAAGTATAGGAAGAACAAATAGTAAATCTTTGAAAACTCAAAAAGATAGTGTTAAAGATATCGTAACGGCTTTTAAGAAATTTGAGAAATCTAAAGTACAACACGCGTATTACGAATTAAATATTAGTTGCCCAAATCTCATTCATGGAGATATCTCATTTTATTCTTCAAAAAACTTAGAGGAACTTCTCATTGAAATGGATCTGCTCAAACTTCATCATCCACTTTACATAAAAATGCCTATTGATAAAACAAATGAAGAAACAAAAGAAATGCTTGATGTAATAGTAAATCATAATGTTCAAGGAGTTATTTTTGGAAATCTTCAACGTAACAGAAAAGATCCATCCTTTGATAAGGAAGAAATAAAAAGTGCAGGTCTTGGAAATTTTAGTGGCAAACCAACAGAAAAACGGTCTGATGAGTTGATTTCTTTAGCTTACAAACATGCTCATAATAAACTTTTGATCATTGGTTGTGGTGGCGTTTTTTCTGCAGAAGATGCCTACAGAAAAATTAAATTAGGAGCTTCTCTCATTCAGCTTATCACAGGTATGATATACGAAGGTCCCCAACTCATCTCCAATATCAACTTCAAGTTAATACATCTCATCAAAAATGATGGATATATATCAATATCAGAAGCTATTGGAAGCAATTACAAAAGAAAATAATCTAGCAGATTATTGCATAAAGCGACATATCTCTAAAGATTTTGGTGAAACTGTAGGATCACCTTCTGCTGAAACACAATATTTGGCAAGAGAATAATTTAAAATTGCTTTATCATATTGGGATGAAGCTAAATACCAAAGAAGTAGTGAACCTGCAAACAAATTTAAAATAAGCGAAGCGATAAATAATGACCGTTCATAATCGTGAATCGTCTTTGTTTTTTTAACAGTTGTTGGGGAGTGCTTTTTCATAAAAAATAAATATTACTAATACTATTAGTTTTGACTATTTATCATGTTTTGTCAAGAGATTAATATGAGTTCTCAACGGAATCCGAACACTTGTAATACAATACAAGGATATGAAA
>JBAXPW010000089.1:0-5446 GCA_037132015.1 Candidatus Roizmanbacteria bacterium | reverse complement strand
AAACCACCTCACTTCCTTTTCCGTTTCGGTAACACCTATCAATCATGCAACACGTGTTGGACGCCTATGAAGTTGTAAAAAATGGAATAGTGTATGATTATCGGTTGGGTGTATCACTTAATTTGAAAGAAGTGAAGGGTTTTTTTGAACAAAAGGGATATATTGTTATATCAATAAAAAACGAAACACGACATGTAACAGGCATTCTTCAAAAAAATAGCATAGATTATTTTTTCAAACTTGCAACGACTCAAGGGATGACCATAATCTCAGAGATAGAAGCAAAGTGGAATGAGGTGTATAATCAAACGATTAAACGTGATATATCTTCATTTTGGGTTCCAAAAAATGTTGACTCAGGATATTTTAAGGAAGAATTATTTTATTTAGTTACTGAATATTTTGATGGTCAACTTCTCGTTGATTCTCCTCGTTCGAATAAGGATGTTTCACTGTTAAATAAACACATAAATACCATAATTGATTTCTCATTAGATATTCAAAAATTACAACTACCAGAAATCGTAAGTCGTGAAATTATCATAAGCACTTCTCACTGGGAGTGGTTTATCAATAAAACAAAAACATGGTTAGATTCTACTCCAATAGATGTACAAGAACGATTTAAACTTACAGAGATCTTTTCTTGTGTTCAAAAAAGAGCATCAATATTAAAACAAGGAGTACGTCATGGAGATTTTGCTCCTTGGCATATGCTAGAGTTAAAAAATCGTAAATTAGGTTTGATAGATGGTGAGCATGCCCTCACACATGGAGTAGAATATTATGATATTTGTTTTTTTATTCAGAGAGTTTACTCCGTACTTCAAAATACAGATATTGCAAATCAAATATTATCATCTCTTATCAAAAAAAATGTCGATATACAGAAACTACAGACAGTATTATTTTCGCGAGCTATTGGTGGTTTTCTTGACGAGTCCTTATCTAGTTTGCCAGATTATTCCATTCATCAAAAATTTATAGCATTTGTTAAAGGATTAGAGATTTTGGAGTAGTTTTTTTCTTTCTTCAAGGGATGGATGCATATGAAATGTATCAAGAACAAATCTTACGTACCAGTGATGATTATTTCTTTCATCGTATGCTTTTGTCAAAAAAGATATAAGTCCCGATGTATCAGGTAGAATTTTGTGTGCAAATTCATCTGCTAGAATCTCATTTTTTCGGAAGGATGAAAATGCTGATTGAATGATGATAAAAATAATAGTGTTTTCTACTATAAAACTAATTTCTGGGAATATAATAAAGGATGATATATTTGCAAATAGAATTTCAATACCTATGATTGCAATAGTTTGAAAAATAAAAACAAGTGTCATTTTTTTTGTATGTCCATAATATATATGTCCAAGTTCATGAGCAAATACACCATTGATTTCTGCGGGGGTACTTTCTTCAAGAGTACGGGATGTAAAAGATATAGCTGATTTTTTACCATAACCCGATGCAAAAGCATTTAATGAATGTGATGTAAAACTGTAGATATCATGCATCGGTACATTACTTTTTTTTGCAATACGAAGAAGGCTATCTTTAAGAATTGGATCAAGAGGTTCATACTTTCTAAATATTCTGATTAATTTCCAAACTTTTTGTATATATATAAGATAATATGAAAATAAAAGAATATATAGTAAGAGAATTAAAAATATGCTAAAAGAAACTGATAAAAAAAGGAGCTGATCAAAAATAAACTGAAAAAAATAATTCATAGTCTATTTATAGTATACCTCTTGCCAGTGAGGATCTGTTTCGACTGTGAGATCAAGAAAAATTTTGCGATCCATTGCGAGTTCAATTTCTTTTCGGGACATACTTCCAAGTTCTTTGATTTTATGACCGTCATGACCAATTATCATACGCTTATAGCGATCTTCAGTAGTGAGAATTCGCGCTTTAATATAGGTAATTTTTTTTGTACGTTCTGTAATTTCATCTACAATTGCTGTTGTGGTATAGGGTATCTCCTCTCCCATTTTTAGAAAAACTTTTTCACGAATAAGTTCTGCAATAAATCCATAACTATCCATATTGATGAGTGGATAAATCGGATCGTCTCCCATCTCACTTTCCGATACTTCAGGTAAAAGTTCAAAAATTTTATCTAATAATGGCTTAAAATGTTTTCGAGTGATTGCGGATATTGCATAAATGTCAGGAAATTCATCTTCCAAAAATTTATATTGTGGTAAGTATGATTTTTCTTGCAAATCAATTTTATTTATTACTAGCAATTTTGGCTTATTTATTTGTCTCACAAATCCAAGTACGCGTCCTTCTTCAAAATCTCGTCTTCGAGTATGATCAACCATGTAAATCACAATATTTACTTTTTCGTGAAGTACGTTCATTGTTCGTTCATTTATTTTTTTTGACAAATAGTCTTGTGCTTTTCCTATTATTCCGGGAGTATCGATGAATAAAATATTTCCACGCTCCTCATTAAGAAGTGCCTTTATAGGACTACGGGTAGTTTGTGGTTTAGGTGAAGTTATAGCTACTTTTTGACCTATAACATTATTTACAAAAGTAGATTTCCCTACATTTGGTCTTCCGATTAGTAAAACAACGCCTTCTTTCATATTATGATTGTATAGTAACAAAATTCATTTTGCATCTGAGTAGATGTACACTTGATAGTATACCACATAACCTGTAGTATATACGAGTTCAATTATCAATATTATTTCACATAATGAGTAGTTCAATAATAGAACAAATTGAAAATTCTACTGTGTTTATAAATGGAGCTCCGTACGAACCGAGTGATGATGACGAGGTGAAGCGTATGGTCTCATTACTTGAAATAAAACAAGGGGAAAAAGCAGTTGATATAGGATCGGGAGACGGAAGAGTTGTGATCGCAATGGCAGAAGAGGGAGCTGTCGCATATGGATTTGAAAACGATAGATATCTTGTAAAAGAATCACGTCGTAATATTCAACGGGCTAAAATGTCGCACTCTGCTTTTATAAAACAGACTGATTTTTGGGATGAGAATTACAATTTATTTGATAAAATTATCGTATTTCAATTTGGGACAGTGATGAAACGACTAGAAAAAAAACTTGAATCAGAATTACGAGATGGAACGTATGTAGTCTCACAATTTTGGAAGTTTCCAAACTGGAAATATGTAAAAAAGATAAGTGATGTATATTTGTATATTAAGTGAAATTTAAGCTATACTAATGACTGAAATTATATGAAAAAATCATCAAATTCACTTGTTAAGTTTGCCTATCTTTCTTTACTTGCTGCGATTGTAACAATTACACTCAAGTTTTATGCCTACTTTCTAACTGGGTCTGTCGGGTTATTATCTGATGCTCTTGAGTCAGTGGTTAATTTAGTTGCTGCTGTTACAGCAATTTTTATTCTTCAATTATCTGAAAAACCTCCTGATGACAAACATGTTTATGGACATTCGAAAGCAGAATATTTTTCAAGTGTTTTTGAAGGCATACTTATATTAATTGCTGCTGTTACAATTATATATTCCTCATATGAAAAAATTCTCAAACCAACAGCCATATCAGATCCATATATTGGATTGATTATTGCAGGTCTCGCATCATGCGTCAACGGGGGAGTTGCATGGTATTTATTTATTATTGCAAAAAAACATAAATCAATTGTTCTTGAAGCTGATGCACATCATCTCATGACCGATGTATATACTTCAATTGGGGTGATTGGGGGACTGATCTTGACTGCAATTACTCGTCTTTATATTATCGATCCGATCATAGCTTTATTAGTTGCGATAAATATTATTTTTACAGGAGTGTCGATTATAAAAAAATCTGCGTCAGGATTGATGGATATTGTAATACCTGAGAATGAGCTGAACATATTGAATGATATTCTTGAAAAATATAAAAAGAATGATGTTGAGTTTCACGGTGTGCGAACGCGCCAGTCTGGGGTTCGTCGATTTGTTTCGTTGCATGTACTAGTTCCCGGTTCATGGTCGGTAAAACAAGGTCATGATTTGTGTGAGCAAATTGAATCAACTATTAGAAAAAATATTCAAAAGGTGAGTGTGTTTACCCATCTTGAACCTGTTGAAGATCCACGTTCTATGGATGACATAGCTTTGGATCGACAAATTCAAGAAGAGTCAAATTATTGATAGTTTAATACGTAATGGATTTGAACCATATTGTTTACATACGATTCTATATGTATTGGTTTAAATATCACTTGAGTTTGATATTTATAGAATAGAGGAATGCCTTTTCCTAACACTTCAGGAACAATAAATAGCTTAATTTCTTCAAGTAATTTTTCTTCAATAAAGGATTTAACCAAGTCCGATCCTCCCACTAAGTATATATTATTTTCGCTACTTTCTTTGAGCGTAGGTATCAAATTTTGAAGATTTCCCGGAACAAACTCAACATGAGAATCAGCTTGTATTATTCTACTTGTCATCACATATGTTTTTATATTTTTATAGGGCCACTCTTTGAAAGAAGATATGTTTTCGAATGTTTTTGAACCCATGACGATAGTATCGGTGTTATTAAGAAACTCATCATATCCGTAACTATTGATATTATATTTATTGAGCCAAGAAATATCGCCATCTTCTTTTGCAATATATCCATCAAGGCTAGTAGTTATGTATAAAATTACTTTTCCCATATTTCTATTTTACTTTATTACTTTCATTTGGTTGGATAAATTTTATATACCCTAATATCAAAGAAACAATAAGTCCAATCGTAACTACGAAAAATCGAAATGCATCATCTCCACTGCTAAAACCCCGTATTATGCTATAAATAAGAGTTAGGACCGCTCCTAATAATAATCCATCTGCAATTACTGGAATTTGTTTGAGCAAATAAAGAGTAGATACGAGCACTATTATTGCTATAATAACTGAAATGATAGAAACATTTCGGTCATATGTTTCTTGAGCTTTTTGATAGGATTTTGATTCTTTATTATACTTTTCTTGTAATACGATTTGATCCTGTAATTGTGCTGATGAAGTGCTGATTGATCGAGGAACACTTAAAGAAGCAGGGTAGTCTGGTGAAATGGGTCCTTTATAAAATGCAGCAATTCCTACCCCAACAAAAGTTGCAAATAGCACTCCTATAAAAACAATATATGCATATTTAATAAATGTCATAGTGTTTTCAACAAATTATTAAAAATGTGTATTACCGTTCTATCAGGCTCTCTTTCCTTCGCGACGTTCTCTTTTATGTTTTCTGATATTTCCCTTCATTTTTCGTTTTAATGTTGGCTTTTTTTCTTTTCCTGATCCTCTTTTTTTATTATTCATCTATTTTTCGAACATGTAATGTCTAACCTTATCAGGAATAGTATGATAAGTCAAACTGAGATGATTACTTATCAGACCGATATGTTAATGTCATAGTATACCGAAATGAAAATGTCATAC
>JBAXPW010000088.1:0-5590 GCA_037132015.1 Candidatus Roizmanbacteria bacterium | reverse complement strand
AACTTTCGTGTTATGTCTGCCTAAAGTTGCAAACCTGTGTTATTGGGGTATAATTGCTTTTTGCATTATGGTTGGTCCCCTCCCATAGATATAAGAAGATGGACCTCCTCGATAACCACCATCAAAACAACCAGAATAGTCTTCTATCATAATAATCTTGTAATCAGGGTATTATACAGTAATCACTTCAAACTTTGCCACGCAATATCGCGTCGGTACTGCATGCCAGAAAAATGCACACCTTTTTCTCCAATCGAGTTATAGACTTTTTCCAATGCTTCTTTGATAGTTTCTCCGTATCCTGCTACAACCATCGCACGCCCACCATTTGCAACTATCTCACCATCAGTCTCAACAGCGCCCGCATAAAATAATTTTACTTCAGAATCATATACGTTATTCAAACCATGAATTATTTCTCCACTTACGGTTGGACTCGGATAACCACTGGACGCCAAAACAACACAACACGCACTTCCTGATTTGAATCGAACTAACGATTCTTCAAGCGTTCCTTGTGCACATGCTTCAAGTATTGGATGGAGCTCTGTATCAAGCATCAACATCAACGACTCAGTTTCAGGATCTCCAAATCGCGCATTAAACTCAAGCACTTTAGGTCCATCTTTTGTGAGCATAATTCCTGCAAATATCACTCCTTTATACGGATGACCTTCTTTGTACATACCATAGATAAAAGGCTGTAGTATTGTCTGGCGAAGAGAGGTCAACATATCTTCATTTACAAATGGAAGGGGAGTGTAGGTACCCATTCCTCCTGTATTGGGTCCTTGATCAAAATCAAATATTCGTTTATGATCTTGAGCAGGTAACATAGGAACTATATTTTTCCCATCACAAAAGGCTAATAATGATACCTCTACCCCTTGCAATAATTCTTGCAGAACAATTGAAGAACCCGCATCACCAAATTTTTTTTGAACCATAACTTCTTCGATCGCTTTGAATTCCTCTTCTTTTGATTGTGGAACTATCACTCCTTTACCAGATGCTAATCCACTTGCCTTCACCACAAAAAGACGATGTTCTTTTTTTGAAAACTCAAGAGCTTTTTCATAAGAGGTAAATGAATAACTTTCTGCTTCAGGTATTGCATACTTATACATAAACTGTGATGCCCATGCTTTGGATGTTTCAATCTGTGCTGATTTTTTTGTTGGGCCAAATATGAGTAGTTTCTTTTTTTGAAAATAATCAACGATTCCTTTTTCAAGTAGCTCTTCTGATCCTACAATTGTAAGATCAACATTTTTTTCTTTGACAAATGTAACAAGCGCCTTAAAATCAGTAGGAAAGACCTCAATATTTATACCTACATTCACCGTACCCGCATTTCCGGGGGAAAAATATATATCTCCAATTTGTTCTGATTGTCTTAACTTCCATCCGAGTGCGTGTTCTCTCGCACCATCACCAATAATAAGAATATTTTTTTTCATATCAAGATTTATCTGTTAGCTTCTTATAAATTTTAACTTTTGACTTTGACTTTATAGCCCATGGATCCCGATTTTCATCGGGATGACATCACATTTCCACTTTAGACTTTAGACTTTTGAATTTCCTTATGCTTTTCCACTGCTTTAGTATACCTTGTGCACATAAAAATGCAAAGAATTACAAATAAAAACTTATAACATATTCTACAGGTTGTTGATAAAAATAGGGAAGCGTACTCATTAAAATCGCGTATAATTAAATGTCTATTTATGAAAAAATTGATGACTTTTGCGATTTTTCAGCATAAAAACTATGCCTATTTTTGGTGGGGGAATTTTATATCTCGTATTGGAACAGAGATGGAGCTTGTTGGTTTAAGTTGGCAGATATATGAGATGACTCGATCGCCAATGTCTCTTGGCATCATTGGACTTTGTAGATTTTTGCCTATTTTATTTTTTTCACTCATAAGCGGAAGTATTGCAGATATGTTTCCACGGAAAAATGTCGTTCAATTAACATCAGCGCTCTTGATGCTCATTGCAATTGGATTGACAATACTGCACTACCTTCATCTCATGAATCCTCTCATCATCTACATAGCAATATTTATAAACTCAACTATTCTCACACTTGAAACCCCATCACGTCAAGCTCTTATACCATCGTTATTTCCTAAAGAGCATATATTACATGCTATGAGTTGGAATACTATAATGTTCCAAACTGGCACAACAATTGGTCCAATGATAGGAGGATTTATGATATCTGTTGGCGGAGTAGGACTCACATATGCTCTCAATGCAATTTCATTTATTGC
This sequence comes from Candidatus Roizmanbacteria bacterium, assembly GCA_037132015.1. Classification (GTDB taxonomy): domain Bacteria; phylum Patescibacteriota; class Microgenomatia; order UBA1406; family GWC2-37-13; genus JBAXPW01. Next base: position 3,309 of record JBAXPW010000088.1, on the reverse strand, counting down.
AGTTATTTTTGCTTATATTATGATTAAACCTTCAAAAAGTATTATCTCTAAAACTGCAGGATTTCATCTTTCATATATCAAAGAAGGGTTACATTACGTATTCAAAACACCGTTATTATACGGTACAATGTTACTCGATTTTTGTGCAACTTTTTTTTCAGCTTCAACAGTGCTCATGCCAATATTTGCGATGGATATACTAAAAGTAGGGCCACAAGGAATGGGACTTCTCTATGCATCCCCAGCAATAGGTGGTGTAGTTGCAGGTTTAGTTGTATCTTCAATGAGAAATATCAAACGCCAAGGTTTCATTTTATTGATAGCTCTCACTTGTTATGGTATTTGTACCATCGCATTTGGATTATCAAAATTGTTCTTTCTTTCTCTTTTCTTTCTCTTTCTTGTAGGAGCAACAGATATTGTTAATACAATCATTCGCAAAACTACTCAACAACTTATCACACCAGATGAGATACTAGGAAGAATGAGTTCGATCAACTTGATATTTTATGCAGGTGGACCAATGCTGGGTGAATTTGAAGCAGGATTTGCAGCTCAATTTTTTGGCACTTCTTTTTCCGTGATACTTGGAGGAATTGGAACAATCATATTCACACTCCTCATCGCTTGGCGAATACCTGAGATAAGAAATTGTAAAAACATTAATCATGGATAAAGGTGCATTGCTATTTCCTTTGCTTGTTTGAGTATATCAATGGATTTCAGATCTGCAAGTCGCCTTTTTCTATGAAAAGAGGGGATTAAACCATTTGCAATAGCTTGTAAGGTTTGAATAACTAATTCATGTTCTATTGGTCTTAATTTATCTTGAATAATTGGTGTATATTGTTTCAACTGTTCGTAAAAAACTTGGTCAATTTTTGAAAATGATAACTGAGGAAGCTTCATCCTTGAAACATTAATAATTTCACCTTTATCAAACTCTTCAGAAACAAGATGTATCACTGCTTCAGTCCAGTATTCTGATCTCTTTAACCATGAATATGCAAGTCGCGCACATATCACTCGCGCGCCGTACATACCTTTTCCACCAAAGTCATTCCCATACAATGAATCAAGTGGGCCCGGATGTTGATTTATAATTCGATTCTTATACTCTATAACAACATTGGAAGGAGTCAATGGTAACCATCCATTTTGAGAAATAAAATCAACCGATCGATAACTACAAATAGCTAGTAATTGTTGTCCAAACTCTTCTAAAGACTTATAATCTTTTCTATAGGTAATTTCAACCTCACAACCTAAATTTTGGGCCTTCCAAACGCCCTCTGCTTTTGGATCGCTTGAAACAACAACAACAACGGGATGAACATTCTTTAGTCGAGAAGTTTTAATCGCATTCAAAATAGCTTCCATTGTTGTTCCACTCCCAGATATAAAAATTGCAAGGTTCATTTAGTAAACTAATTTAGAAATTAAAAATTAAGGATTAAGAGTTGTGATTGACCCTCCGATTCGGCTGGCAAGCGCCTTCCGACTTTCTACTTTAGACTTTAGACTTCCTTTATAAACTTTATAACTCTTTTTCCCTTTGCCCTTTTACTTTTACCCTAATCTCTGCAACCACCTCCTTTAGACTCCTCCACAGAGGAGAATTTCTCTTTAAACTTTATAACTTTATGAACTTTATAAACTTTATGAACTTTTTTTCCCTTTACCTTTTGCCCTTTGACTTTCCTAATTCCTTACACAGGATACCTTCCCATCACACATCCTCCACATCCACCATTTACTAAAAAAATATCATTTTCATCTTTTGGGATAACAAGTTTTCCAGACAAAATTCGAGCCTTAATAAACCCTCTATTTGAAATATAATTCACACTTGTGGCGCCAATGTCTAGTGCTATTTTTTTAGAATCAGAACCCAGTCTAAAAGCTATCAATTCTTCACGTGTTCTAATACTTACTCCCAAATGACAAGTGTGAGTAACTTGAGGATATCCGATCATCCAATGTACTTCTTTTGCCCCAAGTTGTAATATTGCTTGTGTTAATTTCTTCGAAACATTCCCTCGCACAAGAGAATCATCACACAATACGACTATCGCATCTTTCCAAATCTTTGAATCAGGAACTAATGATAACTTTCCCAATACTTTTCGTTCGATTGCTTTTTTATCATCGTCTCTCATAAACAAGCGCTGTGATCCATTAGAGTTGAAATGATCTCTTAGTATTACCTGACGAATACGCAAACCCAACTCAAAAGCATATCCATTTGCCAATGATAGTCCTGAATCGGGAACACCAACAACAAAAGACGCTTTTTTTATGGGTTTTTCTTGAGCAAGAATAACACCGCACCTATCTCTAAATTCATATACTGACATGCGTTCATCTTTTTCTGGTTGTGTTTGATTAAAAGTTGGAAATAAACTTTCAGGTCTCGCAAAATAGCACCATTCAAAATCACAAAAATGTTTGACTCCCGATTCACCATCCTGAATAGATGTCATACCTGATGCATCAAATCTGATAATTTCTCCTCTTCTTACCTCACGTATCATAACCGCTCCTGCTTTATCAAGTGCTTGCGTCTCAGAGGCTATCATCCACTGCTCATGAATTTTACCTATTACTAAGGGCCGAATACCATCAGGATCACGTGAAACATAAAGTTTGTGTCCAACTGCAATGATAATACTAAAAGATCCCTTTACCTGTTGTAAAGCATTTTTTACAAGTGAATCAGAGTCCGTAGCCGATAATGAGAGGAGTAGTTGAGTAAATAAATAGGTATCGCTCACATCTTTTTCGGTAATCGTCTTTGCAATTTGCTCTAAGGCGGGAGTCATGATAAATTCACCATTGTGTGCTACAACTATTCGAGTCGAATCCTCACGCACTCCATATGTGGGCTGAATATTAGTATCAGAGTAACTACCATTTGTCCCATAACGACAATGAAGAACTGACCATATATTTGGTTGGTCATAGGTTTGAATTATTTCAGATGTAAATATATCCTTGACTAGGCCGATCGCGTTAAATCGTGTAATGCCATGCTCACAATACATCGCAATTCCCGCGCTATGTTGTCCTCGATGTTGTATACCTCCAGTTGCTAACAACGTAGTTGTTAAATTATTTGAAAATTCTGAAGAATATGTCGCAACAATACCACATTTTTCCTGAAGAGATCTAACTTCGTGAGTTTGAAGCATACTGTAATTTTATCGACAATACGATATTAGTCAATGATTAATAAGCAAAGAATAAGTAAAATATGGTAATATGTCAAAACATTTTGTGCATTGAGAGGTAAAAAAAATTGGGTCTCAA
>JBAXPW010000087.1:0-5696 GCA_037132015.1 Candidatus Roizmanbacteria bacterium | reverse complement strand
TAAAAAGGCGCACTAGTACACCCCTATTTTTCTTCAATATAGTCATATGTCATAGGATTATACTATATTTATAAGGCATTTCAATGGAAGAGGGGTGTTGTATAGTTAGTAGTGAGTTGGTTGTTGGCAGTGAGTAGTAAGTAAGTAATGGAAATTCCCCTCAGCAGATCCCATTTTTTATCAGGCTCGTCAGCCCCAAGGACTTAGGGGGATGAAAAGAAACAAAACAACAAATGTCATGATCTTAAAGAAAGGCATCAGTAGAACAGAGCTCTAGTGTAAACCAGACATAAATAACAATTTGAATTATAATAGACTGGATCCCCTTGATTTCAAGTGTAAACCCACCAGAGTTTATCCTGATGAATATCAGGGCGAGGATGAACCGCCGAATCGGCGGGCAAGCGAATTACAGACCTCTCCCTTACCCTCTCCTTATTAAGGAGAGGGAATCAAAGGGTGAGGTAACTTTAGACTTTTTTCTTCCTTTATAACTTTATGAACTTTACAACTCTTCACTTTCGTCTTGAATTTTATGAGTTTGAAACAGGACGCTTAATAACTTCTCGAGGCTTGGAACCATCTGCTGGTCCAATATAACCCGCTGCTTCTAATTCATCGAGTATTCGTGCTGCACGAGCATATCCAACCTTAAGTTTACGTTGTAATAATGAAGCGGATGCTTTATCTGTTTGCATAATTGTCTCAAGTGCGTGTTTAAAAAATGCGTCCTGACCTTCTTCACCACCTATATTATTACCCACCCCTCCTTTAGTTTCTGCAGACAAAATTTCCTCTGTATATTGAACAACAGGAACCTGAGCTTTGAGAAACTTAACGACTTCGTGCACCTCTTTTTCTGTAATAAATGCACCTTGAATGCGACGTGGCTTAGCTTGATCTGGAGGTAAAAACAACATATCTCCTTTACCAAGTAATTTTTCAGCACCAGGAGAATCAAGAATAACACGAGAGTCAATAAGAGAAGAAACATTAAATGCAATACGAGAAGGAATATTGGCCTTCATAAGTCCTGTAATAACATCAACTGAAGGTCTCTGTGTTGCTAAAATAAGATGGATTCCTGTAGCACGAGCCATTTGAGCAATACGTGTAATCAAATCTTCCGCATCTCCCGGAGCAAACATCATAAGATCGGCTAATTCATCAATCACAAACAATATATATGGCTTTTTTTCAATATCCTCGAGTGCATTGTATCCTTCTAGATTTCTCACTCCTCTATTTGCGAATTCTTTATATCTATTTTCCATTTCTGCAACAGTCCAACGTAATGCAGATAATATCTTATCAGGATCTACTATAACATCAGTTAGTAGATGTGGAATTCCGTTATATAAACTCAATTCGACGCGCTTTGGATCAACAAGAATCATACGCAGTTCATCAGGTTTGCATCGAAACATAAACGTTGTAATCCATGCATTCAAAATAACAGACTTTCCCGAACCAGTCGTACCAGCAATAAGAACGTGTGGCATCTTAGATATACTATATGCCCATGGCTGACCAGAAACATCAAGTCCCATTGGTACAAGCACAGGATCTGGATTTTGTGTAAATACAGAAGCAGACAACATACGCTTTAATGTTACAATCTCTGCTTTCATATTGGGAATTTCGATACCCACAAGTGAACGACCCGGAATAGGAGCTTCTATTCTTACTTGACCAGTTGGTGCTGCTAGCGCAAGTGCAAGATCATTTCCTAATGAGGTTATTTTTGATAACTTTGTCCCCATTGTAATCTCTAGCGCATATTGTGTAACAGTTGGACCCATATTAACTTCTGCAACACGAGCACGTATACCAAAACTATCAAGAGTACGTTCTATCACATCTGCACTTCTCTTTGTATCTCCTCGCTCTGCTTCTTTTTGGGCAACATCAACAAGTAAATTAAGAGGTGGATATACCCAAGTACTCGACTGAGTTTGTGGTAATGGTTTGATATTTAGCTCTTTTGAATTTGATGATAACGTAGATTGTGTTTGAGTCTTGTTTTGCGCAAATCCTATTGCAGGTGCGATAGGTAAAGGAAATTGGGGTTTTTCATCTTTTGCAGTATCCTTGATATATTCATCTTCTTCATCATTGTTCTTTAATGTCTTCTTGTCTTTACTATTCTCTTCCTTCTCTGACCGTTTTATCATCTTTGCAACAGATCGTATAGTACGAAATATAGAAAAGAAAAAAACATCAATAGAAGTGTCAAGAAAAAGAATGAGTCCTACGATAAGAGTAATGAGCATGATAACACCAAAACCCCAAATTGAAAAATCTGCAGTAAGATTTTCAAATATCAAACTTCCCCATTCTCCCGATCTAAATAAACCTAATAGAGAGATAAAAATGAAAGTAATACCAAAACTTACGTTTGGACGTATAAAATTGATTTTTTTTGTATTAAAAAATATAGCAGAAAACAATAACACAATAAATGGAACAAATATAGCTAGTCCTCCAAAACGTGAAACAATATATTGATTCACTTCTCCTAATATTCGACCACCAATGTTGTCAGGGGCTACTAATTGTAGAAAAGATAATAATAAGATTACACCACTACCTATAAACATTAAGCCGAATATATTAAGAATAGTTTGACTATTTATCTTGATCTTAAATAGCTTAAATGATGATTTTTTCCTTGCCATTTATACATTGTAAATGAAAAGCTCCTCAAGTTCAACTATAGTAATAGACAATAAAAATATAAGTTAATAGTATATATATGCATTATTTGTAATAATACACATAGAATGTATAATACTATGGATAGTATGCTCGTTCAATTTTTACAGTAATATGAGGGAAACATTATCACCGGAAATGGTCCCACCATTATTAGCTGGTGTAACTCAGGCTATGTTATATATGAGTTTTTCAGATAGCCATAGTCTGGAAGATCTTGGCATGATGCATGAGCTATTACATTTCTCTACATTACAGGATAGAGAAAAAGAAACAATACGCTTTGAAGACGAAAATCGAGTCTTGGGTATGAGACCTCAAGATTATGAAACACTTGCGTACTACCTTGATCACACAGTAGCTCCTTATATAGGATTTCAAGGATCTACTGGAGTTATTACAAGACAAATAATTGAACATGCAACATGTTTACTTTCAGATGAAGATAGAATAACACTTTACATAGAAATTGATACAGCTGTAGATCAAAGAGTCCTTTCAGATCTGCTAAGAAAAGCATCATTAGTAGAAGGTGCTTCTGCAAATTGGGTTCAAACTGTCCAACGTACAATATTTCTTGATTATTTAGGAAGTATGACTATAAGAAGAGCTAAAAAGATCATTGAATATGGGTATGCGAATATTCCTTTACCAATTCCAGTTCCAACTATTGAAACTAAGGAAGAGTCTGAAGCAAGAATGACTCTTTCACCTCGAGCAAAAGAATTGGTAGATGCAGGAATACTTCATGTCACAGACTTGCCGTATTCTATAGAAAGAGCAGAAGATAATTTAGTTATTGCAACAAATGTCACTCAAATGATGGTTGCTCACTTGCAAAGACTACAAGAAATGGGAATAACTTTGGATTGTGAGGATACAGCCCTCGTTGTATCTGATCGAGGAACATCAGGAAGTTATTCTAATCCACATGCTGCAATTTTAACAGGAATAAATCCATATCGAATAAACTCTCCAAAAAAAGTGATAAGACATCACGATTCGCTTCGTCAGTTTATGCATGAAGTACTATTAAAACGACAAATTAATCCAGAGGTATCTATTAGATTAGATCAATACTTCCTTGATGAAGCTCTATTTGATAGTGTAATAAACCCTACCACTTCCTCATACCGATGTCTTGTGATAAATAGAAATGGAAAAAGCATGGGAGATGGAAGCTATCGAGAAATTCCAATAGAAGAATTGACAGCTAGAGCAATAGAAGAACTTATACAAAGTGAAATATTCCCAATAGCGCTTATGGAGTGGGGTACGTATGGATTCGCTATCGAGGAACTTGTAGCTGATATCGTAGTATCCTCATTAGGTCTAACAATAGATGAAGGTGAGAAAACAAAACCAAATCACTCAAAAATTGTTGAAGATACATTAGGTACAGTACTTAAAGAAGCTCATAGTCAAAGACTACTATTTCCTATCATATTTTCACCTGAATTCAACAATATGATTCATAATCTTGATTCAACAACTAAAGAACAAGCAGGTGATACTATACGTGAACTATTACACAAATGGAATCTGAGACGAAAAACTCCTCCTTGTATTTTGGATGGTGATACCGCGAATACAATTTTAGCAACGTTGATAACAACAGACGATCCATTTAGAGAGTTACTTGCTATTCGATCTGAAGAGTATAAAATTCCTTTTACATACAGAACAATATAATACCATATGTATATTTCACATTTTAGAAATACGAAATTTTTAATCATTACCTAACAAAATCTTACTAATACTATTAATGTTTTCTCAAATATATTCGTGCAAAGGCACTTTGAGTCGAATCTATGGCGTCATAGTTTTCTATCAAATATTTGTGAACCTTTTGAGTATATGTGTTAACTTTATATTTATCCCAAATAATAGTTTGTGGTTCTATATAGACCAATTTAACATTATTTTTTTTAATATCGTCTATTATTTTATCTTCTGAACCTGGTATTTCAACAACCCATGGCAATAAAAAATAATAAAAGCTTCCCGGATTTCGATGATTCGTTATATATGTATTTATGTGAATTGGATAGGTCAAAATAGTATCACCCGGACTCGTATAATCTCGAACATATCTATCTTCATAATTAGTTTGATAATTTGGATAATTGAATTTATCAGATGGTAACGAAACGAAATACAACACAGAAGCATAAACAATGATGGTACCTATAAAGGCTCTATATACGTTAGAACTTTTAAAATCAACACCATGCAAGAATAATTGCAATAATGCTAATGCGATAAAAGGAGATATGTGAAATGGATCCTTTGATCGTCCTATCAAAAAAGATATAAGAATAATATAAATAATCTTTTTTGTTATATCTTTTTCTTTAATAATAAATACTAAAGAATAACAATACAGAAATAATTCAAATATTAAATAAGAAATTGTTACAAAATCTCTCTGCATTTTCTCAAACGATTTCATACTTTCAACAAATATCGTTTGTAAAAATATAAAATTATTTTTTAAAAGATCTAGTGGATTTAACAACGCTGTTCCAAAATACTCTGTCATGTATTTACTGTATATCTTTATATTAAATATGATTGCTTGATCAATAAACTCTCGAAATTATGATGAAGTCCAACCATCACTATAAATGGAATAAACAAAGTGGTGAATGAAAAACATATAACACGCAAAGAAATAAGCTTTTGTTTCCAGTAATAGATATAAAAAGTAAATGTAAGTAAAACTCCAAGTTGGTTTACATGAAATAATATAAGTTGAGTAATAATAAATACAGTATTTAACAGTATTCTATTTTTACTTTTAGCGTTCATTAATCCCACATGCATCACGATCGCACATGCCATAAAAGACTCAGCCAAAAAATAATATCCATAAAAAAAAGTTGAAACAAAAAGATATAAGCAAAGTGATAGCAAGATATATACTAAAGTGGTACCGTTTGTCAATACACAAAAACGAACAGGACTGCGGAAAAATT
>JBAXPW010000086.1:0-5776 GCA_037132015.1 Candidatus Roizmanbacteria bacterium | reverse complement strand
TTCATAATACCTGTATTTTACCTCAGGTGGTGCATTTCGTTTTAGAACTTAAGAGCGATATAGATATATTATCAAGTTGATATTTAAATCATTTCGAGTACAATTTTGAGTATGAGATATTTGCGATTTGGAACTACATGGTGGGGAGAACAATGGCTAAATGCTTTCACTCATATTGACAACTCCAATCGACTACCACGAGGTCAACGATATGCACGTAATGGTTCTGTAACTTCTATTCAAATAGAACAAAACTCAATACAAGCTAAAGTGCAGGGATCGGCCATGAGTCCTTACAAAATCTCAATCACTATTCCTCTTTTTGACAACCAAGATACAAAACATATTATGGAAACCATTCATAATAATCCATATTATCTTTCTAAGTTATTACGCCATGAAATACCGTCTCAACTTTATTATGATCTTAAAGAAAAAAATATTTTTCTATTTCCTCGTCGTTGGTCTGATTTAAAAGGAAATTGCTCCTGTCCTGATTTTGCATTACCATGCAAACATCTTGCCTCTGTGGTCTATCTGATCGCTAATGAAATAGATAAAAATCCATTTTTAGTATTTCAATTACATGGAGTAGATATACTAAAGGAATATGAAAAGAGCACCAATAAATTGTCGACTTATAACAAACATAATTCACTACTCACACTTAATGAAGTATTGCAAACAACAACCAACAAACAAGATGTAACTCAATTAAAATTTGATGAAATAGATTTTACACATATTAATGATCTGAGAAAAAATATATTTACTCTTCTTTCAGATACTTCATTATTTTATTCAAGTGATTTTAAAGTGCTTTTAGAAAAAGAATATATTTTTCTCAAACGCAGTGCAAAATTTTCCACATCTTTAATGAAGCATTCATCAGATGTTGTAACACCTATCAACTATCATACTCTTACTCTCAGATTTAATGAAAAACTTCATCTCACCGAAGGAATATTATTAGCAAAAAATAATAAATTTCATTTTTCAAAAAATCCTCAACAACTTCTTGAATATCTTGAAAATCTTCCTCATCAAACAATATATACTTATTCTCCTGATATACAATGGCTTTGGTTTACATATCAATTTACATTACATCTTATTGAAAAATCTGCATTTGTCCCTCAGATTATCGAATTAGAAAATAAGAATTATATTGTTCGTTATATTCCCTTTCTTTCAGACAAATTTATTAGGCAAATATTTGATCAACTATCTCAATATTCAACTTCGATAACAGTAAAGATAGGAAAAAAAGATATATTGCCTTCTCAAGAAGAACAACTTAAACTCATTATTTCATGGATCATATCAATATTTATCAACGAACAAGAAACAAAAATATCAGATGATATTTACAAGCTTTTTTTTCATAATAAACCATATATTCCTACATCTTTTCAACAACAACAAATACCAATGTCTATCGCGGACTGGCTTGCTAAACTCCATCTTGCTCGATCAGATATAACTACCCTTCTTCATATTGAAGAAGGTAGAACTGAAAATCAATTCATTACCTCTATTTTAATTGATATTTCAAAAAATAATATCATGGCCTCTCCAATTCCTCTCGCAGATATATTCAATGAATCACGATATGTAAATCTACAAATGCAAATACTTCATGATCTAGCAATACTTAGTGAACACTTTCCCCAATTGGAAACTATTATCGCTTCAAAAGGAGACATTCCACTTCATTTAACAACAGAAGAATTTACACAAGTATTGACTGAATATTTACCTGTCATTAAACTTCTTGGTATTCGACTTATGTTGCCAAAAGGCCTTGATGCAGTTCTTCGACCACAATTGAGTTTAAGAGCAAAGAAAAGATCAAACTCCACAATCATAAGCGATGGCTTTCTTTCTATGGGAAAAATTCTTGACTTTGATTGGCAAATTGCGATTGGTGATACCACCATGGATCCAAAAGAATTTATTTCCCTAATTCGCAAATCCAACGGACTAGTAAAAATCCGCGATCAATATGTGATGATTAACGATAATGATTTGCAGACACTTATCGCACAGATGCAAAAAACACCTCATCTATCCTCAGCAGAAGCCCTCAAAGTTACTCTTTCCGAAGAATATAAAGGAGCTCACATAGAATTGAGCGAAGATATAATACAACTAATAGATGAATTAAAAGCAGATAAAATTATCACAGTACCAGATCAATTTATCGATATTTTACGTCCTTATCAGGAACGTGGATTTCAATGGTTATATAAAAATAGCAAACTAGGATTTGGCAGTCTTTTAGCAGATGATATGGGTCTGGGAAAAACACTTCAAGTGATCGCTCTTATATCACAATGGAAACATGAAGCACAAGAAGCATTACAACCCGTGTTGATTGTAGTCCCAACTACCCTTCTTACCAATTGGCAAAGAGAGATCCAACGTTTTGCTCCCAATCTTCGCACTTATATTCATTATGGAAATAATCGAGATATTCAAAAACAAGATATTGATGTCTATATCACTACATATGGATTACTTCGTACCGAGCAACATCTTTTTGAAAAAAGGCTATGGCATGCGATTATCATTGATGAAGCTCAAGCGATAAAAAATCATACATCGTTACTTAGTAAATCAATCAAGTCAATAAAAAGTGCTATTCGTATTGCAATGACAGGTACACCTGTCGAAAATCGTCTTGAAGAATACTGGTCTATCAACGAATTTCTTAATCAAGGATATCTCGGAAATCTTAAATCATTTCAAACTGAATTTTGTACCCCTATTACATCAAATAGAGATCAACAGGCTATTTCGCGTTTTCATCGAATTACAAGCCCATTTATATTGAGACGATTAAAATCAGATAAAACAATCATTCAGGATCTTCCCGAAAAAATCGAAATAGATCAATTTCCTCAACTTTCTAAAGAGCAAGCTATTTTATACCAAAGCGTATTAGATACAATTATGAAAGACGTAGAAAAAGCAGATGGAATAGAACGACGTGGGCTAATTTTAAAGTTAATAACTTCTCTGAAACAGGTATGTAATCATCCTTCACAGTACCTCAGAAAAAATGAAATAAATCCCAATCTCTCAGGCAAACTGATATTACTATCTGATATTCTCCAAACAATTCAAGATAATGGAGAAAAAACAATTATTTTTTCACAATACAGAGAAATGGGAGAACTCCTTTCTCGATATATAAATGAACATCTGAAACAAGAAACTCTTTTTCTCCATGGAGGTTCAACAAGAAATCAACGTGATGAAATGGTGGAACAATTTCAAAAAGATCCCTATTATAAAATCATGATCTTATCTCTCAAAGCGGGTGGGACTGGTCTTAATCTAACTTCTGCTACTAATGTAATTCATTATGATCTTTGGTGGAATCCAGCAGTAGAAGCACAAGCCACAGATCGTGCATATCGTATAGGTCAAAAACAAAATGTGATGGTGCATCGTTTTATCACAAAGGGAACATTTGAAGAAAAAATTAATGCAATGATACAATCAAAAAAACAATTAGCAAACTTGACTATACAAGAAGGTGAAAATTGGATCGGTTCCCTTGATAACCAAGAGCTCAAAGAACTGTTTGCAATTTAATATCTATTACAAATTATAAGTATATTTAGTCTTTTTTGTCATCCTGAACTTGATTCAGGATCCATCTGTACAACTAAAAATCATCTTTATAAGTTATCTACGCTGACTTTGGTAAGCGAGAAATATCCATCCAGTATTTTTTTGGATTTGAAGGTTCTATTAACACATCAATTTTTTTATCACTCAAATACACTTCAGGATCAAACCAAATAAAGTCACTCTTAAAAATATAAATTACATTGTCTGTTGGATTATTCCATTGCGAAGTTATCACAAAGGGATTGTTTCCCTGTACTTCTAATGATGAGTCTTCTTTTATAGAATTGATCGTTGTAGTTATTCGTTGACCATTTGTTAAGAGCCAATTTTTATTATCATTTTTTTTCATCTGCACTATCACGATAACAAGTCCGATACTTGCAAATATCGTGCCGAGAATTCCAAATATTCCAGGAAGAAACCATTGATTGATCATATTTTCTATCTGAGCATTATTTGGAGAGTTTTTCTCATACTTGACGGTTACCGTATCGCCTGTTTTATATTCTGGTGGATTACTTCCAACCTGTCCCTGAAATATTATGTTCTTATTACTTTCTGTTTTGAAAGATACAACAGGATGATACACAGATCCTTCATCATCGGATACCATCTGCACATCAGTTACCATTCCTTTTGCAGATGAAGCTGATTTTAGAAAGTTCATCTCTTCTGATCCTTGCCATACGGTTACGCAGATAAAAATAATGCCAATAAAGGCAAAAAATCCACCAATAAATGAAAGCGCATTTTTTTGTATATTCATAATACTGAGATTATATCACGTCTTAGTCGCCAGACAACCACACTACACCACCAATAATTTTTCCTTCTGAATCTTTTATTGGGTATACAAAATCTTTTTCAGATGGCTCTCCTGCTAAATATACTCTCGATGGAAGAAACGGAAAATACTCTAACCAATCAACACTCGTACAACAACTATGATATAGATGTTGAAACGGATCAATTTTTCCTTCCAATATTTCTACTATCCGCTTTTCATTAGGAGTATTGGCTTGTTGAACATAATATACGCCATTTTCATATACCTTTTCAAAAGAATTGTCGTTTAATAAACGAATAAAATAAGTAGGGATCAATGCCTCTTCCTTACATAATGTATTATTTAACTCAAGACATCCCCCTCCTATCAATCGTTTATCAAAAAGCGAATTGTATCCTGATTTTATTACTGATCCAATTCTTCCATTACAGTTGTCTACATATGATTTATATGAGGTTGGGATGGTTCCTTTTTCTGCACATATACGTGCTTGAGGTAGTATACTTTCAAAGATTGAAGTTATTTTTTTTTGATTTTCATTGACCCACACACCACGTGCATGAATAATTTCTTTCATGCGTCCATTTTCTATTACGATTTCTTGATATATGATCCAACCGATCATCGCACATATAACACATATCGCACCTATTACAATATATATTTTCTTTTTCATGCTTTATTATATACAGATCATATATAAATTTGTGAAGAAATTTTTATATATGCGAAGAAGAAAATTATAAATAGTATTTTACAAATTATTCAGCTTACTAATAAATATATTATTTCGCTCTAAATTTTATTGCAAATACATCAGCTCCATTCTCTCCAAAAAAATTATGAGTAGCTGTATTATTTTTATCATTTTGAACAAGATATTGTGTAAATCCATGTCGTCCATTTGTACGTACAGTACCATAGGTTAAAGGATGCAACCATACTGAAATAGGATCTTGACCTTCATTTTGTAATGTTAATACTCTAAATTTATTTGATAAACCAACATAAATCTCACCTTCAGGTCGTAGTGTATTTTGATCTATAGTATGTTCATGCATTGGAATTTGAGTTGCTCTTATTAAAGCACAAGTTGTTGAAACACAATTTGAATTGCGCATCATTTCAACTATTTGTGGTGGAATATAGTCATTACTAACTGAAAAAACAAAAACATCTTTATATAATTTATGAGGTTCAAATGCTTGATCTGATGTTTCATTTACTCTTTTAATTAAATTATTATCTGGTGTGAGCCACCCATATTGTTGCAACAAAGGAAAATTCGATAGTTATCAGACCGAAATGTTAATGTCATAGTATACCGAAATGAAAATGTCATACCCC
>JBAXPW010000085.1:0-5970 GCA_037132015.1 Candidatus Roizmanbacteria bacterium | reverse complement strand
TTCATAATACCTGTATTTTACCTCAGGTGGTGCATTTCGTTTTAGAACTTAAGTATGTCAGAAGAAGATAAAACAGGAAGAATACATGTCCTAAGAACACAAGTAGGTACTCAATTTAAAGAAGTAGCTCATCAGCTACCAGGGATAAAATATTTTCAAGTGGGTCCTACACGACTCATAAGTCATGAATCTCAAAGTGCTCGCGTATGTGAGATCGGGAAACCAGATGTTTTTAATCAGGCGCCATTTTTAGACACAAGAATTTCATGGGTAACTCAACCTTATTCTGAAGTTTTTGCGAATAGCTCAATAAATTTACCAATGGTTAGAGGCCCTCAATCAAGCATAACACTAAGTAAAATACCATTACTAGACGATGAAGGAGTAAATACTTCTTTTGCAGAATTACTCAATCGAGAACGTGGATCTATTAATCAAAATCATCCTTTTCACACATTAAGGAAGTGGGTTGATAAACCCCTTCCCATGAGTAAAGCTGTGTGTTATGCTCCAATACCATCTGATGGTTCTTTTGTTCCACTTATTTTTTTTGATATGGCAGTGGGAAGTCAAGCACTGGCGATTTATGTAATCAACAATGGGCACTTATTTCCTGCAGGATACATTATTTATAGTAATGGAATTGTTATGTATCCTCAAAAAGATGGTAAAGGAGAATTTATCGCACTACAAGGCGTAACACAGATGACTGAGATACAGCTTCAAGCTTCTCAGGGACTTGGTAATAGAGGATTCTTTGACATTATTGCAATCCCAATTGAAAATCCTAATAAACCAAAACAAATTTCTAGATACACAGATTATTATACTTCAATTAATACGGATAATACATTAGGTGGAAATATGAGATCTTTACCAACATCAGCACAACAACCACTAGAAGAAGTAGTGGCCAAAGCTAGTGGTGTTACTGGTCAGAGATTACAATCAGTAAATGCTAGAGGTATTGATGTAGTTGCACCACTTGTACTTCGTATAAAAACATTAGGTGTACCAGTAAGTAACTCTCATGTGCATATGCCACAAATAGAAAATACGTCAGATATATTGGAATTCTAATTAATTTTTTTAGTTAATCTTCTTAACCTTAATCAATTAAGGCTACCAAAATACGTTTAACACAGTATATGCGCGTTACACTTTGAAAGTTAAAGTAGTTTCCCTTGAATAAGGTAATGTGGGATACACATAATAAAAATGCGACTTTAAATGAGGCTAACTGTTCTCATCAAATCACCACTACCGCAAAAAATAGACACACTTTCGTGTGCTATTTTTCTGCGGAGAGGGTGGGATTCGAACCCACGGTGACTTTCGCCACGCCGGTTTTCAAGACCGGTTCATTCGACCACTCTGACACCTCTCCTAAATTAACTATTAGCTTATGGCTAGTAGTAATTCGTAATATTATAACAATCTACTACTGATTATGCCAATGACCAATGCCTAATATGAGGTGCGTGCCAGAATCGAACTGGCGCAATAGTTGTTTTGCAGACAACCGTGTTTCCACTTCACCAACGCACCTAAATTTACTTCCTAAGTAGTATATTTTACTTTATTTATCTGAGTTTTCCAAGCTAACTTTATTTTATCTAGATACTATTTATGCTACAATTTGTAAGTTAAAATTTATTCAAACTCATATTTCATACTCAGATAACGTCTCAGAAATGAAAAAAGTTGCAAAAGAACTCATTGCAGAAAGGAATTGGGAACAATTTCATACATCAAAAAATATAGCGATGAGTCTGCTCCGAGAAGCAAGTGAGACACTAGAACACTCATTTGGGCAGAAAACGATACGATAAAAAATGAGCCAGAACGAAACGCAAAGAAAAAAGAGGAAATAGGAAATAGGAAATAGGAGATATACTCTTGAACATATTATGTATAGGAGAAACGTTAGGAATTGATCTCACTGATGCGCATTGGGAAAAGATCGAAAAGATAAAAAGTAACTATCCTGTAGAGAAAATAAAGGGTCATTCTAAATATGAAATAAGAAAAAAACTAAATGCTAAAAGCTATTTTAGGCAATATACTCCTTCATATTATTTTCATTCACGTAGACTGATGGAACCTGACCACTCACAAGTTTATAAGCTGATTTTCTGACAATTCCTTCTATCATTCGCTCCAAACTACGGATACCCGGTTCAAATCCCAGAGGTCTTACCAGTTTTGGCCAAACAGCATCATCAATGCCAATTTGTTGTGAAGTGAGTCCAAGATCTTGAACATATTTTGGAAAGACATAATTTTTCCCAATATAAATTTTTTCATCATCATTGTATGAAGGCATCTGAATGACCTCCAAACGATCAAGAACGGCAGTTGCAATATCCTTCGTATTATTGGCCGTTGCAACAAATAATACTTGAGAAAGGTCAAAGGGGAAATCAATAAAATAATCAGTAAATGCTACATTTTGTCCGGGATCGAGCACTTCGATCAGTACACCCATGATAGAACTTCGAGCGTCTGATGATACACGATCTAATTCATCCAATAGAATTACTGGATTTTTTGTATTTGCTTTTCGTAATGCTTTGATTATCATTCCCGGTTCTGCTGCTGGAGTTGTTTTTGGTTGTCCACGAAGATCAAAAGCAGATCCAAGACCTCCAAATGGAATGCGAATAAATTCTCTTCCGAATGCTTCAGCAAGAGATACTGCAAAAGTTGTTTTACCTGTTCCAGCAAGACCTACAAAAAAAAGAATAGGAGCTCGATATGCTTCAAGCTTAAGATTTTGTTTTTGTAATATAAGCATTGAAATGTATTCAAGAACTCTTGTTTTCACTCTATCAAGTCCATAATGCTTTTTATCAAGAAGCTCTTTTGCTCTTCTAATATCTAATAAATCTTGAGAAGAATTGAACCATGGAAGATTTGTAATCCAGTCTATATATTTTTCGGTAACATCTAATTGGGTGAGATTACCTCCAAATTTCAGAGTAAGAGCTATACGTTCTATTTGTTGCATAGCGCGTTCTTTAAGATTGGCAGGTATCTGACTTTGTTGTAATATTGAAATTAGCTTATCAATTTCTGATAATCCTGATTGTGGTTGCATATAATTAGCAGACAAACTATTCACTTGACAAAATGACTCGTGTCTTATATAAATATACTGTTCATGTGAAAAGAAATCCACACTAAAAAAGTATTGTATCTTTTTTTGTTTATTAAAAATTATTAATTTATCAAAAAACTATGTCAAAAAAACAATCAATCAAACCGATGTTTGATTATGTTTTAATCAAACCGTTACAGCAGGATGAAATGACTGCTTCAGGAATTTTGTTACCAGATAGTGCAAAAGAAAAACCTCAAGTAGGAGAGATTATGGCTGTAGGACCGGGTGGAGTAAATAGTGATGGTAAGGCAGTATCTATGATTGTTAAAGTAGGACAAAAAGTTATGTATAAAAAATGGGGTGGCAATGAAGTTAAAGTAGAGAATCAGGAATGGCTTCTTGTTGAACAAAAAGATATTATGGCAATTGTGGAATAAACGATACTAATTGTTAATTATTAATTAGAAATAAATTATGGCAAAACAAATCATATTTGCTGATGAAGCAAGACAAAAACTTGTTAAAGGAGTGAATACACTAGCTAGAGCTGTTACAACAACACTTGGACCACGTGGTCGTAATGTTGCGCTAGATAAAAAATGGGGAGCACCAAATGTCATTCATGATGGTGTTACTGTTGCAAAGGAGATCGAACTTCCAGATCCATTTGAAAATATGGGAGCACAAATGGTTAAAGAAGCAGCCTCAAAAACCAATGATGTTGCAGGTGATGGTACAACCACATCAACATTACTTGCGCAATCAATCGTAAATTATGGAATGCGCAGTATTACAGCAGGATCAAATCCAATGATAATGAAACGCGGAATTGATAAGGCAGTTGAGGCAGTTATTGTGCAAGTGAAAAAAATGAGTAAAGCAATTAAAACAGCAGAAGAGACAGAACAGATTGCAACAATCTCAGCTCAAAATGCCACCATTGGTAAACTCATTGCAGATGCAATTACCAAAGTAGGTAAAGATGGTGTTGTGACAGTTGAAGAAGGAAAAGGTCTTGAAATGGATAGTGAACACAAAGAAGGTATGGAAATTGATAAGGGATATGCTTCTCAATATTTTGTTACAAATCAAGATAAAATGATTGCAGAAATTGAAGATCCATATATTCTTATCACAGATAAAAAAATCACAGCAATTTCCGATCTACTTCCATTCCTTGAGAAGTTAGTCAAAGTTTCAAAAAATCTTGTAATTATTGCTGATGACGTAGAAGGTGAAGCACTTGCTACACTCGTTGTAAACAAACTCCGAGGAACATTTAATGCATTAGTTGTTAAAGCACCCGGATTTGGTGATAGAAGAAAAGCAATGCTTGAAGACCTTGCTATTTTAACAGGAGCAACGGTTATCTCAGATGATTTGGGTCGAAAGTTTGAAAGTGTTTCTATTGAGGACTGTGGACGTGCCGATCGTATTATAACAGACAAAGAGCACACTCAGGTAATTGGTGGAAAAGGTAAAGAAGATGCGATCAAAGCGCGTGTCAGTCAGATCAAAAAAGAGATTGATGCTAGCACTTCTGATTTTGATAAAGAAAAGCTTCAAGAACGATTGGCAAAACTTTCTGGTGGGGTCATGGTTATCAAGGTTGGTGCAGCAACAGAGATTGAAATGAAAGAACGTAAAGAACGTGTAAATGATGCTGTCGCAGCAGTAAAAGCAGCACTTCAAGAAGGTATAGTTGCAGGAGGTGGAACAACATTCTTACAAGCACGAAAAGTTCTTATTGATCTAAAAAAAACTCTTCATATGGATGAAGAAAAGATAGGTGTCGATATTATTTATAAATCACTTGCTGAGCCTATCCAGATGATCGCAAAGACATCTGGTGAAGATCCCGGAAAAGTGATGTATATGGTCGAACAGTCAAAAGATCCGGATTATGGATTTGATGCTGTTAATCTTGAATATGGTTCAATGTATAAAAAAGGAATTATTGATCCAGCTAAAGTAGTTCGTTCAGCCATTGAAAATGCATCGTCGGTTGCAACAATGATTCTGACAACTGAAGCTTTGATCACTGATATTCCTGAACCTAAAAAAGATGCTCCATCCCCTGGAATGGGTGGTATGGGCGATATGGGATATTAAGCTATCCGTGAGGTACCCCGTCTCCGCCAGTTGGCGGATGGCGGGGTTTTTTTTGTATTAAGAAAAAGTATATACTTATTATTACTTCAAAATTAACAATATAAGTATGACTAAAAACGCGATCATTAAAAATGAATCATTGCGATATAATTTTGTTGATATTCTCAAAGGAATTTTGATAATTATGGTAGTAATAGGGCATTCAAACGCCCCGTATAGAGGGTTTTTATTCTGGTTTCATATGCCTGCATTTTTTATGGTAAGTGGATTTCTGAATAAAGAAATTACTGTAAAAGATTTTTATTCAAAGATATTTCAAAAAATTCAATACTTTTTTATTCCGTATTTTTCATATTATTTATTGATAATATTTCTAATTTTTGGCTTAGGTCTTCATCAAGTTAATCTTGATTGGCTTCAATTTTATATCCCATCATTTTTCTTAGGCGGTACGTATTTGGCAGGGGATTTGACAGTATTTTGGTTTATTCCCACATTAGTTTTTGTATATATATTTTTTAATATTTTAAAACTCTATATAAAATATGATGTATTCATAATTGGCATAGTAACTTTGCTATTTTGTTTAGCCCATTATTTTTCTCCTATTTATTTATCGCAACAAAAAATTAACATAACATGGTGGGATTGGAGATATATGGGAGTTTCGACTATGTACTTTATGATAGGATATCATGGACGAATTTTGTATCAAAAATATGTCGTTCGAAGTATGAGTTGGGTATTTATTGCAT
>JBAXPW010000084.1:0-6005 GCA_037132015.1 Candidatus Roizmanbacteria bacterium | reverse complement strand
TGATGATTCTCACTGTATCACCATGTTGAAGTTTTGCAGGAAACATCTTATTCATGAAATTATTATAATATAAAAATACGAATTATATTGATAATTACAATTCATACGAATACAGAGTTGAATCTATTCCAATAAACTCTACCATTACTTTTTCAGCAGTTACAGAAATTTTAAGATAGCCAGAACCTCCAATAATCTTTCCGTTTAGGTATCCATATTCCGATGCAGTATCTATTTTAGCTCCTGCATGACTTGGTTGAGGAAGTGTTTGATATATGATTCCATCAAGATCTTGTTTTGCAAAAAAGTGATCGTGCCCTTTGAATACAATATCCACTTTGTTATCTACAAATAATTGATGAATTGGTTTTCCCCAATCCTGTCGCATAGTGTTAAATCCATAACTTCCATCAAGATTATTACCACCCCATTCATAAAGTTTCGCTAATTCAACTCCACCCCTTCCTTGATTATCTCCTCCAACTAATTGATGTATGAATACAAACTTATGTGTTGCTTTACTTGTTTCAAGAATTGTTTTGAGCCAATCATATTGAGTCTTTCCAAGAGTCCAAAGCCACCCATCGTTATTAGGTTTTTTCATTGTATAACTATATGGATCTAATACGATAAATAGTGAATTTTCTTTTTCAAACGAATAATAATTTATATCTTGAGTTTGAGAGGTGAAATATCTTTTTCGATAGTTTTTTGTGTTGAGTGAGTCCCAACCAACTTCACCATCATGATTGCCCATAACAAAGTAGAGAGGAATTGATCCAAGTGAATCATAATAACTTTTCATTAAAGTATAACGATGTAAGATGTTTTGTGCACTTTTATCACTTTGTTTATCAATCATAAATATATCTCCCAAGTCGATTAAAAATGATGGTTTCGCAATGACAATATTTTCAAGAGTTTTTTTATAAATTTCTGAGTTAGATTGCTCATCCATATGAGGATCTGCCTGAACAGCAAATACAAGTTTATTTGTTGGAACTAAATTTTTAGCCGATGATTGATCATTTTGGGAAATTGTTTTTTTATTTTGTGTCCAAAATATCAACACACCTACAATTCCGATTATTAACAAAAATATTATTTTTTTCATTTGATTGTATAAGAAAATATTGATTGACCATTATTTGTTTGACCTGATTTTACATAATCAACTTTTACATTCTCTGAAGAAACGGTAACATCAAGAAATCCTGAATTAGGGAAAATATCACCTGACTTATACGCATCTTTATTAAACGCAGTATATGTGTCATCAGCTGGATTAGGTACTTCTTGATATACAACTCCATCAAGTTCTTGATGAGCATATAAATGATCATGGCCTTGAAAAAATATTGTTACTCTATTTTTTACCATAAGCTGATGAATAGGGAGTTCCCAACTGGGTCTTTTTTTGTCAAATTCCCATATTCCTTGTTGATTGTATCCGCCCCATTCGTATAGTTTTGCATTTTCAATTCCTCCTCGACCAGTTCCTAAGACGTGATGTGTGAATACGAATTTATATTTTGAGCTACTTGTTTCAAGAGTATTTTTTAGCCATTGATACTGCTCATCACCAATGGTGTTATTCCATAAATCTCTTTGTTTTTTTTCTGTACCGTTTCCTCCTGCAGTATTATCTACTACTGAATTAGTATGCCAATAATAATCAATTACAACAAACAATGCATTATTATGTGTAAAGGAATAATATCCAGTATCTGCTCCCGGTGATGAAAAATATTTTGCTCTTGAATTTCTCGCTAAAATAGCAGGATTGGTAGTTGTTCCATCAAGTAAATATTTTGCTTCTTGTTCATGATTGCCGTTTATTAGATATATGGGGATTGAAAGAGTATTCAAATATTGTTTCTGTGTTAAATATACTTCATCAACTGTTTCTTGTGTGAAGCTTTTATTTGATATTAGTTTTTCAATGCTGAAATCGTCTCCTAATAAAAAATAAAAATTCAAATTTGCTTTTGAAACATTTTGCAAAGTTAATGTATAGAGATTTGAGTTAAACATTTTCCCTGTTCGTTCTGGATGCGAATCGCCTTGAATGCCAAAAGAAAATGTGCTTGAGGATTTCAATAATTTTGGTTCTATCTTTGTAATTTCTTGAGAAATAGACTTGTTGATCATTCTATTTTTTATCCAAAAATAGGATATGAAAATAATTCCAAAAATAAGTAATAAACTCAATAGTATTGATTTTTTGTTCATATTATTGAGAAATAGATTTGTTACATGTTTTTCTACAAGTATCATTCATAGTAGCATCAAGACTAAGACCGTCGCAACAGTCCTTACAGGCTTTTTTTGTTGTTAAGCCAGTCATGCAAGAAACGAATGTGGTTATATCAACTTGTTCGTCTTTTGGGGGTTTGTTTGTTTTTTTATTCGTATTTTGTTGGGGTTGATTATTGGTAGGAATTGTTGGCTGTGGAGATATGATAGACACTGTAGGTGTTGGTACAGGAATTACTTGTTTTGTAAGTATATTCTTACCATATAAATCCCAAAATGCTCCTACAAAAACGGTAATAAATATAATAGTTAACGTTCCAATTAACACTTTTTCTATATGATTTTTTATGTAATTTGTTGTGGTTAAGAATATTTTTTTCATTTTGATCTGGTGTAATTAAAATTTATAGATGCTGAACCCAATGTGATAGACGAGATTGTTTTAGTTATCTCAGTTCCTGATAAATTAGTTGTTTTTGTGATGGTAGGAACTGATGATAATGCGTAAAGAGTAAATGTGTATGTGTGATTACCTGATCCTTGAGAACAGGGTGTTTTGTAGGGAATTATAACCGTTCCTACCCCCGTGCTATTTTTTGCAAGACTTGTTGCAGAAGTTGGAATATTAGCTAGTATCCAGCTCCATTTTGTATTTCCATCTACAGGGATGGTTGTCATCATGAGTATGAGTTCCTTTGTTCCCTCTGGTATACGAGACCATGAGATAGCAGGTGAGTTGCCTAAACCATCACAGGTATATTCAGTTGGCAACAAACCGTTATTTATCCCAGCATCACTTGTAATATTGAATGAATTAACTTTTGTTTCAGTTGACTCTTTTAGATTTTCTGATGATGGTTGAGATTTTACAGGTGCACAAGCAAGAATACCCGGTTTGTTATCACATGTTCCTTGAGATGTTTTGTCCTTATCCATAAATTGACAACTATCTCCGACAACCTTTTTTGCACAAGCAGTAATTGCTTCTGCAGGGGGTTTATTTCCTGTATTTGTTTGTTGCTCGGAAATATTCCCAATCCTTTTTCCAGTTAGGTCTTTTATTGCTAGTCCTGTTATTGTGATAAATAGAGCAATGGTAATGATGAGTGATAGTTTTTCTTTATTCATATGTTTTTATTTAAATAAGAAATCAGTATTAGCTATATTTGGCATATTTATTTTTTCTGAATATAGATATGCTTTACTTGAATCGCATTGGTATTTTTCCAAATCACGAATTTTCATAAGCGCCGTTTTTTGATCAGTTGTCAATGTCTTTCCTACTTGGGCAAATGCTGATGCATAATAATAGGAAATCTCACCATCAAGTTGACCATATTCGCGAGCTATCGCCATAACATTAGTTTCATTTATAGTTCCTCCGGATAGCGCCTTTCTTAATTCTGTTGAGATTGCTCGTCTTTTTTCTACTATACCATTGATAGCTGTTCGTTGTGTATCAATAATATTAGTAATAAGTGGCTTTTGTGTACTATTTAACGATTTAATAAATGCTTCACCTTTATCACCAGTAATTGCTTCATCAATTGTATAGCCAGCATTACCCATAGCTGGTGCATCTTTGATATAAAATCCTCCAAAATAATCTCCTTGTCGTTCTGGACAAAAATACGTATCAGCCTCGATGTTTCCAGCATACCATGCAAACATTTCACTAGCATAGGTCATAATCAACACATTTTCGTCGTGTGTCATGTTTTGTTTATCAACTTGATCGGGAAGTGATGCCCATGATGCGAATCCGCCCCTTACCATAGTATCAAGAAATGCTTTTTGATCAGAAGAAAGGGAATTGATTGTCTTACTAAATAACAAAGCTCTTTGCATGCTTATTTTTGCATCAAGTTCATAAAGATCGCCAGAATAATTCATTACAGATGTTTTACTTAATCCTGTTGTTCCTGATGGAATATCGCCTGTTAGTTGGCGTCGAAACGCAATCATAAGAGGGAATCGTTTGAGGGCAAATTCATTTACTAAACTTGTTTGTATTTTTGCAAGAGTTAATAAATCAGCTTTTTGAGAAGCACTTAACGTCTTGAGAACATTATTTGCAGCATTTGTAACAAAGTCAGTGCTGTGTCCTTTTCCTGATTGAGTTACATCTCGAAGATATTGAAATCCGAAAAAATCAGCAACTTTTCCCGGAGGTAAAAATGAATCGGAACATGTATTCCCTGTTAAAAATCCTAACCCTCCAAACGCAAGAGTATTTAGTTGCGCTTGATCTGAAATTGCCTGCTCGATACTATAACCGCTTCCACCTTGTTCACCCTTAGTATTTTTGTTTCCGGGAGTTGGTCGTTGTTGGCCATTTTGTTGAGTATTTTGCTGTGGCATTTTTTCAACTTGAGTAGTTTGACCACGATCTGTTATTGGTTGTATTGTATTTTGTTGATTAGTATCTTTTGCTATATTTTGTTGAAGTGAGGTAGTTTGTGTTGTGGTGATTGGAATATTTTTTTGAACGTACCAAAAAATACTCACTATAAATGTTCCTGTAATAAAGACACCAATAAGAATATACGTTGGCTTAATGGAAAACTTTATCTCTCCAGATTCTTTATTAAGATCTGGTATCTGAGTTGTATTAGGTTGTGTCATAATTTTAATAAATTGTAATAAGTGTAAGGATAATTGATTGATCCTTAGAAGAAGCTTAAAAAAATAATTATATTTGAGGAAGTTGAATAATAAATCTTGAGCCCTTATTTATAGTGCTAGATACTGTAATTATTCCATTATGTTGTTTTACCATATGAGATACGATATGAAGTCCAAGTCCATACCCGCTTGCATCTTTTTTTGATCTTGAGTTATCCGCACGGTAAAATCGTTCAAATATATGTGGAATATCTTTGTCGCTTATTCCTATCCCTGTATCTTTTATTTGTATGACGGCATATTTATTTTGAGAGCTCAACTGAATTTCTATTTTTCCCTTTTGGACGTTATATTTAATCGCATTTTCAATACAATTTGTGATCATGTCTTGCAGGCCTTGGTTATCACCATTAACGGATAAGGGAATTGTATTAAGAGACATTTTAATTTGTTTTATTTTAGCTTTGGGTGTTAATCTTTTTACAATATCTTTTATTAGCAAATCAATGTGTACAATATGAAAATTATTTTTTTCTATACCACGTGAATATTGTTCAATAACTAATAGTTTATTTGTGAGATCTTCAAGATGGTTTACATCTTCAAGATTACTTTCAAGAAGTCTTCGTATTTGATCGTAAGGAATTGGCCCCATTCTCAGAGTAACTTCTAAAGCAGTTTTTAAGGTTGCAAGTGGCGTTCTAAATTCATGAGATGCATCTGAAATAAATTGTTTCTGTTCTTCAATCATTTCTTCAATTGGTTTAAGTGTTTTTCCCGAGAGAAAATAACCAGCGCTTGCGGACAGTCCAAGAACGAGACAATTTGCAACCAAAAGTTGGAATAATAGTAAATTACGAGAATTTACTAATGTTAGTTGAATTTCTGAATTAAGAGGTGGATTTACAAGTTCTCGAGGTAACTTGTTAGGGTCGGGTAATGGTTTTGGTAGTTCAATTTTGAGTTCATCAGCAACTATTTTTTGTTGTTCTCGTCTCGCACTTCTTTCCAGTTCTGCATTTAAAGAGATAAAAACAACAATACTAAAAATTATTGAAACAGTCATTAAAATAATAAAATACCAAAAGGTGAGTTTAAGTCTGGCGTTTTGAAAGATATTATTC
>JBAXPW010000083.1:0-6046 GCA_037132015.1 Candidatus Roizmanbacteria bacterium | reverse complement strand
TTTGATCCCTATGTCAAGTCCTTTGAGTTTCAAACCTGTGTTATTGGGGTATATCTAAAAATAAGTCAAGTTTAGAATGATCACTATTTTTTTCCCACCCTCTGCTAAAAATTTCCATAATTTCACCATATTGTGCCATGTCAGTAAAAACCCTTGATCCCGGGATAGCATCAGGATAGATCGTTGGATCGAATTCTTTCCCTATTGATATTGCTTTTCCAGTAACATTATATTGCCTCACATCTCCTCTACGTCGAAAATCTCTAGGATTATCTAGTGTTGGCATTGATATAGTTCCACCTGTAGAATTATGTTCTTGCGTCGTAATTTCAATTATTCTTGGATCAGGGCCAGTCCAACCTTTTTGACGTATAATTAATCCAGCATTCCAACCACCTGCTCCTTTAACTAAAACAGGCACTTCATTTGTACTTTCCATCCATACTTGACCTTCTGGAGTTGTTACCAAAACAGACGTTGGATGTGTAGAATCTACTGAAAGTCCAACTGCAGAATCCCCCCCCCTCAAGAATCCTTCTAAATACACCAGTATGGCCAAGCAATTTGTTATCTGTATATAATGGCGTAGTGATTTCCCCTTGAGGACTTTCTACACTACCGTATGTATATTTTCCGACTTGTTGAAACGATCTTTCTCCATTAGACATAATTAATATGTATTATATCAAACCATATCATAAATTCCAAGTCAAAGTACAGTATTTACATAACATATAGCGCTTCAGTACGATATACTATATATAACATGCGACAAAAACGAATAGCCATGATTTCATTTCATACCTGCCCTTTAGCATCTGATGAAGGGAAAACAACGGGTGGAATGAACATTTATATTCTTGAACTATCAAAAGCACTAGCCAAGCAAGGATACGATGTAGATATGTATACTCGTAACGAACACCCTGATAATGAAGAAATTATTGAAGTAATCCCCCACTTACGACTTATTCATCTTCGTTCAGGTCCGCAAAAACAGATAGACAAAAAAAAGTTGCGTGATCTTATACCTACATTTGTTGAACAATTTCATTTATTTACAAAAAAACATGAACTCAATTATGATATTTTACATTGCCATTATTATCTTTCTGGTCTCATAGGTCTCGACATTAACAAATCACTTTTGCATCCAATCCCAATCATCATGTCGTTTCATACACTAGCACTGATGAAAAATCTTGTTGCACGTGAAGAACAAGAAAAAGAAAACACTGACAGAATAGAGGCAGAAAAAATATTGATGTCTCAGGTGCACAAAATCATATCACCGAGTAAATATGAAAAAGAATATATTACATACCTCTATGAAGCAAATCCAAAAAAAATATCTGTCATTGCACCAGGAGTAGATACTTCTCATTTTCACCCACTTGATAAAGATGAAGCAATACAACGAGTGCACAAATCTCCTGATGAACGTTTGTTGCTCTTTGTCGGACGAATTGAACCCCTAAAAAGTATTGATATGATTTTTTACGCCCTTAAAATCGTTGTACAAAAAAATCCCGATCTCAAATTAAAACTCTGGATTGTTGGAGGAAACGCAAATCAACAAGAAGAAGAGTGGTCAAAACAACTAAAGGCACTTGCACAACTGAGAGATACGCTTCAACTCACAAATTTTATAAATTTTATTGGCCAGCTTCATCAAAAAGAACTCCCCCTCTATTACAATGCCTCCGATATTGTATTGATGCCATCTCATTATGAATCTTTTGGTATTGTTGGTTTAGAAGCAATGGCTTGCGGTATTCCTGTAATCACAACAAACGTAACTGGAGTTTCAAATATAATCACAAATAATCGCTCTTCCCTTATCACTTCAGTAAACAATCCTCTTCTTCTTTCTAAACAAATCGAAACATTATTGAGCAATAAAGAATTATATTCTCAAACAAGTCGAGAACTAATAAAAAATGCTCAAAAGCTTGACTGGGCAATCATTGTGAAAGAATTTATTTCTCTCTATAAATCGGTATCCTGAGCAAATAATCCTATCAAGAGAAAACTGTTTCTTAATGGGATGACAGCAAAAATAATCCCCCGCCTTAATTCCGATATATCAGAATTTCGGCGAGGGAAAAATTAGTTTTTTTTATTTTATTGATCGAGTCATCCTGCCTTCACACTAATTTTTTTGGGCTTTGCAGCCTCAGCAATCTTAGCAGTTACTATAACGACACCATGTTCGACTTTTGCTTCGATTGTTTTTTCATCAATCGGTCGAGGTAAATTGGTCGTGTAATCAAAGTTGGATACGCGCTCCATTTTATACACTACCTGTTTTTTATTTTTTTCTTCCTCAGTCTCTTCAAATCTGGCTCGTATCCTCAACACACCATCTTCAAAAGTAACATCGACTTTATCAGCAGGAACTCCCGGAACTCCAGCCTTGACTATGACAGTATCATTTTCTTCATACACATCAAGACCTTCTGTCATGGTTAAAGATGGCATATCATAATCATCTTCATCCCACATAACAGGACGAAACATCATGCGTGATAATGGTGAGTGCAAACGAATGTTTACCATACGATATAAAATAAATTATTAATTATTTAAAACTGGAGGTGTGCGACGTCTCACACTCCTCTATATAGAAATTACTACACGTCTTTTGCAGAACTCCGATTGTGTTTGTATGGGTATTCCCATTTGAATGGGTTCTGCGTTTCCCTATATGCAAACTGTCTATTAGCAGTGTAACAATTCTATTGCCAGTTGTCAATAGGTATGTGCAAGTGCTAATTATTTACACACATACTGCTTTAATTTATCCTGTTGGTCCTTTGGGAGGTTTTTGACCTGTTCAAGTAGTTTCCCTATCGTATTATCCAATACAAGATTAGTTACAAAAGAGGCTGATTTTGAAGCAACATCCTGTGCTTTTTGAGATGCAGACTCTAATACATTCTGCTTTACTTCATCAGCTTTTTGTACCGAAGTATCAATGAGTTTTTGACTTGAACTTTGCACTTCTTCAATAATATCCTGAGAATCCTTGGCAGATAGCACCGATCCTGTACTTTTTATTTGAGAAGGTTGCGATTGTGCTACTATATTCGACTGTTTTTGTTTTTGACTAAGTTTCTGGAAATATTCTGATTTTCCTAAAAAAGTCGCAAATCCTAAAGCACTGGTCAAAAGCACTCCAAGTACACCAACCTTTACTATCAAACTATAATTTGGACTGGTATCTATTTTTTTGAGTGCCATACCTTATTATTTTATAGTAAAATATGATGCACGTGTTCTGTGTTTTATGCCTGGGTAGTTTAGTGGTAAAACGCATTCTTGGTAAGAATGAGACCGCGGGTCCGATTCCCGCTCCAGGCTCCACAAACAATAGTCAATACTCCCAATGGATCCAGTCAAGGGTTCCTCCACCTATTCATGACTAATGTTAGACACATTTTGTTCCACAAAATATGAGATGAATGAACGCAAAGCCACTAAATAATGATAAGGAATTCGAAATTTCTTTGCAGTCGATAAATTAAGCAACTTGCTTTCTGGCAAAGCCATTTCACAAAGCAATTCTTTAATGTTATTGCCAAATGAAGAATTAGATAGTATCATTTCCTCAATTTGTTCTTTTTTCCATTCGCCACGCAAAAGAACGGAAGATGATGAGCTATTCTGAGTGAAATCCATCATACGATCAATTAGTCTTTTTATTCCTGCTATTGTTGAAATATCAGTTCCAAGTGTTTCTGCAATCTGCGCATATGTTAGTTTATCATCATGAAATAAAACCGAAATTTCGGTTAGTTTTTCAAGAAAAGTTTGATATATGTTTCTCCTTGTATCCTGTACCAATATTCCTATTTTTCTTGCTATTTCAATATTTCTAAGAGGATCGGTATTTGAAATTTGAGTAAAAAGCCGACTAATTATACTTTTCACATCTGAAGCTCCATATTGCATTCCATGTGTTCTATTAAATTTATTTATTCCATTGCTGTATGATTGTGAATCAAAATATGATTCCAATGCTAACTGTAATAGTTGCCTCTGCGAAGGATTCAATAATTGACTCTTTTCTTTGTCATTCAAAAAATTCAATGCTTGCACCCTTTCAAGATGCTTATGAAGAACAGACCGAAAACGATCGCTTTGATGACGATATGGTTGTGCTTGCAACCCTCTAAGTGTTTGCCACGACTTTTTTCCTACTTCTACATCTATAATGTACTCTGATATTACTCGCCCAGACTCAAGTGCTCTCTCAATCTCCAAATGATTATTTGCAACAATCAAACACCCTCTTCTCTCTAAAACATCCTCATTAGTATATAAACCTAACCGATAATATTGAGAAAATATATCAGTTTTGTTCATCCCATACATTCCTCGCATCATCTCAAGAATTTCGCTTTCATGTTTCTGTATCCATAATCGCTCACGATAATACGTAATATTTCTCATTGCTCTTTCATATGTACGAATTTGTGTTAATGAATATACGTCGCCATCACCTTTAACAAGTTCAGTCGGGTATCTTGATTCAATAGTTTGTTTTTCTTGATCTAATAAATTGTCTAAAACTTTAGGATGTAATAAACGCAGAGTCTGAATTAATGTTCTTCGAATATTATTTATTCTATCCGCATTTGTATCATAATTTTTTGCTATTTCTCCACTACTAATTGTCTTTCCACCTATTCCATATGAAGAAAGACCAAGCAATGCTATTTCAGTTGAAGATATATCTACAACATAATCATAAAAAACAGACGCTTTATCTGTTGTTTTTTCTCCATGAAATTTATGTAAAACTTTCAGTAAAAACTGTTGTTCTGCTAAATAATTCACTCTTTCTTCGGGTTTCATCGCAAATTCAGGAATAGATTGAAATGGAGAAATTTTAAGGGGGGGGATTTCCATATATAAATAGTTTATTTACCCCTCTTAAACATCCACTTGAATATGTTCGTGGCGAGAGATGAGCCAACAAATCCTAATATTCCAGAAGCGATCTTTGTATTATTTTCTGATAACAATGTATCAATCGACGTATGAACCCTCTCAACGGAAGTCTTTATATGCAATCGGATCTCCTCAATACTCTGTTGGATCCGATACATCACAAAGATGAGGATACCAAGCAACAGTAACCACGAAATCATGGTTACTATCGCGACGAAATAAAAAATATCTACTAATGACATATGGATTTGACTTTAGACTTTAGACTTTACTTTTTCTTTTTTAATTTCAAGACTTTTTAGCATATGATTCCAGTTATTAATAAAACTTTCTTGAAGTTTTTCTGCTTTTTCTGGAGTTATTGGAAAATCTTTTTGAACTTTTTCAACCGCTTGCTTAACCATGGTAATATATTTTTCTTTATCAAAGTCTTCTATCTCTCCTTTAAAAGATTCTAATCGTGCAGAAATATCTTTTTGCACTTGTTCATACATTTTTTTTCCTTCATCTGTAACTTCTCCAAATATTTCGTGAATCTTTTCTTTTAACTCACCCTTCTCCATCATAATTTTTAGTTCTTCATACTTTTCTTTTACAAATTCTCGATTCTCCTTACCTGTTTTTGGTGTTAAAAAAAGTGCTGAAATACCTCCAATAATTGTTCCCAAAACTAACCCAAATCCAAATTTTGATGATTTATCTGACATATGTATATATAAAATTAGTAACCATTCAGCTTTAATATATCACAATTTTCTGTGTATGAATAGTAGTATTTTTTACATATCAGACCGAAATGTTAATGTCATAGTATACCGAAATGAAAATGTCATACCCCACGCAATAGAAATCAAGTAGGATTGAGCTCTATGCAAAAACGAGAAATGAGTACAAAAGAACAAATAAGGGAAACAGTTATAAAACAATTAGTAGATAAAAAGATAACGGCAAAGACAGCATCAAAAATGCTCAAGATATCACTGAGACACGTAAAACGACTTAAACGCATATTTTTATCAGAAGGAACAGAAGGACTGATATACCCCAATAACACAGGTTTGAAACTCAAAGGACTTGACATAGGGATCAA
>JBAXPW010000082.1:0-6050 GCA_037132015.1 Candidatus Roizmanbacteria bacterium | reverse complement strand
GCACTGTTAAATTGAAAGCTGACCAAAATAACACACAACTTACTATTTTGGAACACTAGTCTCATTTCGATATGTATTGGAAATTAATAACAATTATTATGAATCTATTGAATATCAAAATCATCACCGATCATTTGAGACTTTTACCTACTTCAGAACAATATGCTGAAGACATATTCAAAGAATTTACTTCTGAATTGACTATACATATGTTCCCAAAACCAGCAGATAAAATCGAGGAAACTATATCTTTTATTCAATCATCTCGTGAAAAAATGCAGAAAGGTGAAGAGTTGCAAGTCGTTATTCAAAACAAAGAAACAAATGAATTTATTGGACATGGAGGAATTCATGGTATAAATACTGAGACTCCTGAACTCGGCATCTGGATCAAAGTTGGAGCACATGGACACAAATATGGAAGAGAAGCCGTAACAGGATTAAAAAGTTGGATTGATAAAAATATCAAATATACTCACATAACTTATCCTGTTGATCGAAATAATATTGCTAGTCGTAAAATTGTTGATTCTTTAGGCGGAATAGTAAAAAAGGAATATAAAAAACAATCATTGAATAATACTATATTAGATATTGTAGAATATTTAATCTATCCATCTAATAAAAAATAAACGATCAACTTTTTAACTTTTTCAATTCTTCTTTTAGTTCAATCATCTTCAATTCGCGATCAACCATCATCTTATTGATTTCTTCAAGCTCCTTCACCTTTTCTTGAAAAGATTCATTTAATAGTTTTCTATCGTTAATATCAATAATTGAACCCACTACACGAACTGGTTTCCCAGATGCACTATACTTTATTACTCCACTACTCAAAAACCATTTGAATCCTCCATCTTTTAATTTCAATCTATGTTCAATATAAATATTCCTTTTATGTTCGAAACAATCATTAACATGGTTTGTTGTTTTTTCATAATCGTCAGGATGAGAAATATGAAGAAACACATCTATCTCTTTAGATAGTTGACCTTCTTCATATCCAAGTAAATTACAAAATTTAGCTGAATAATTTATCTCTTTATTATCAATGTCCCAATCAAATATACCAGCATTTGTACCTTCTAAAGCAAGAAGATAAGTTTCTTTTGATTCTTCAAGTTTTATCTGCATTTCCTTTTCCCACTTTAACATCTCCTCCATTGTCTTAATTTTGACTTCAAGATCCGATCGAAAATTAAATATCTCCCACATACTATTAGGTTTATCTCTTGTTTCTTCAAGATATCCTTTACTTTTGAGATAAAAATGAGCAATTGGGGTTACTATAAGTGCTAATACAAATCTAATGACTACATCTGATTGTAAGATTGAAAAATATATATCTTTTGATCCAAAAACTCCAGTAACAAAAACCAATGTATCAACCAAATACATACCAAAAATAACTAAAAATATTCGTAAAACTAATGGCATTCTTTTTACCTTCGCAAACAATTCCCATACTATTGAAATAAAAAGAACATCTAAAATAATTGCTAAAATTGACCAAAAATAGTATTTAAATCGTTCAAACGAAGGTTGCACCCATTTTGAAGTATCAACCTGAAAATGTAATAATACAACAATTCCTATATACAATATTGAAGTGTAAAGAATTACAATCAGCGCTATACGTGTAGCTCGAGGACCTTCAAACAAATATAAAAAAAGAATTCCCAACATTAATGCAGTAAAAAAAGAAAAAGAAGATATCAAGAAGAACCATTGATTTTCAATAACTGCAAAACCTAAATCACTTAAATTATGAGTGAGTAATGTAAGGACTGCTATGTATGAATATAGTGGAATAAGTGTATACCGTTTTTTTTGCCTATGAAATAGGATGACAAGAAACCATAAAATTAGCGTCTGAATACTAAGAAAAACAAAAGAATTTATCATTAATTCATGCTATCATAAATTGTGCATAATAGAAATATCATCATGAAATATTCACTCTCAAAAAAACTAATTTTCTCCATCTTTGCAATTATTTTAGTTGTAAATATTCTTACAACTATGTTTGCCTTTAGCTTCACAAAAGACACATTGTATAAACAAAGAAAAACGCTATTACTCCAAATTAATCATCAAAAATCTCATCAGATAAATGAAATGTTTAGTGCAAACACACTAATGAGTGAAATATTATCATCCGAACCAAACACAATTGCATATATTGGTAATCCTTCAAAACAAAATCAAGTTGCTCTTCAGTCGTCGTATGACCAGTATCAAAAAATATATAACCAATACTCTGGATTATTTTTACTCGATAAAAATGGCATTGTTCGAATATCAAGCAATAAAAGCTACTTAGATACAAATTTTTCAAACTTTGAATTTTTTAAATCAGCGATAAAAGGGTCCTCAAATCTTGAGTCAATAATCGATAAATCAACAAAAAAACTAGCATACTACTACTCGAACCCAATTTATTTCAAAAATAAGGTGCAAGGAGTTGTTGTTACAGCTCTTTCTTCCTCATATATTGATAATAAATTAAAAGTAAATACAAGCATTTCATTCGAAAAAAATATTTTGACAGATAACACGGGTATTATTCTATTTGCAAATAATTCCAATAGGCTTTTTCACTCTTTGGGTTTGATAAAAAATCAAAACGAAAAAAACAAAATATTCCAAAAATACCATATCTCAAATATTCAACCTTTACAATATAACCAACTTCAAGATGTTGTATCTCGCAAGGGTAAAGATGAAATGTTTGATATTAACGATAAAGAGGATAAAAAACTAGAGATACTTTCAATCTATAAGCTTCCTGACTTTAATTTTTATATTTTTTCTGAAACATATACAGAAGATATCATTCAATCAGCCTTTCTTGTTGCATCATTTATAGCTGTAGCAGAAATTATTGGTCTGATTATCATTATTGCTATCACTTCTCTATATATACGAATACTTTTTCAACCTATAAGAAAGATCGTGTCTTTTTCAGAAAATTTAAGTAAAGGAATTTTTTCAGCTCCTCTAAAAATCAATTCCAGTGATGAAATCGAAAATATTAGTAATGCACTAAATATCATGTCTATGAAACTGAAAGAAAAGTATACCATTCTTGAACAGAAATCGACAGATCAAACAATTGAAATTGTACTTCAAAAACAAGACCTTGAAAATCAACGAAAGGCTCTACTTAATGTATTAGAGGATGTCAAAGATGAAAAATTAATCTCAGAAAATCAATCACACGAGCTTCATAAATATAAACTTGCAGTCGAAAACTCTACAGATCATATTGTTATAACTGATCCAGACGGCATTATTATATTTGCTAATTCTGCTATAGCCAAAGATTCAGGTTTTGCTTTGGATGAAATAATTGGTCATAAAGCGGGTGCAAAAAATCTTTGGGGAGGACTTATGGAAATATCATTTTACGAAACTTTATGGAAGACTATAAAAACAGATAAAAAATCCTTTTCAGGAGAAATTAGGAATAAGAGAAAAAGCGGAGAAATTTACTACACTGATGTCCATATTTCTCCTATTTTAGGAAAAGATGGACAGGTTAATTTTTTTGTAAGTATTGAAAGAGATATAACAAAAGCTAAAGAAATTGATCGCATGAAAACAGAATTTATTTCTCTTGCATCTCACCAACTTCGAACTCCATTATCAGCTATCAAATGGTTTCTTGGAATGTTGATAAATGGAGATATTGGAACTCTTACAAAAGAACAAATTGAAATTATCCAGAATATTTATCAGTCAAATGATCGCATGATCATACTAGTAAACGATTTATTAAACGTATCAAGGATAGAATCGGGACGAATAATCATCGATCCAAAACCAACAAATATACTCAAAATGATTCGTACAATCATAGACGATGTATCAATTAAAGCAAAATCGAGAGATATAAATATTCAAGTAGATATCCCAAATGATCTCCCATTAATCAATATTGACGAAAAACTCATAAGACAAATATATATCAATCTTCTAACAAACGCTATAAAATACAGCCCTCAAAATAGCTCTGTAGATGTGTTAATATCAATCGATCATGAAAACCTTATTTCAAAAGTTATCGATTCAGGATACGGTATTCCAATAAATGAACAACATAAAATATTTGATAAATTCTTTCGAGCTACTAATATTATAAAGAAAGAGACAGATGGAAATGGACTAGGACTCTATTTAGCAAAATCCATAATTGAATCTTCTGGTGGAAAAATATGGTTTGAAAGTAAGGAAAATAATGGCTCAACATTTTCATTTTCAATACCACTTAAAGGATCGGAAGGGAAAAAAGGAGAGGTAACGCTCGCTTAAAAATAGTATACTACAATTATATGTCAACCAATTATATTCGTAATATATGAACACAATCCAACAATACATTCTTGTTGCGGAAGATGATATTTTCCTAGCATCCGCTTATCGAATAAAATTAACTAAAGTGGGTTATGAGGTGCAAATTGCTCGAGATGGAGCCGAAGTTTTTACGTATCTTGAAAATAAAATTCCAGATCTAATATTACTCGATCTTATAATGCCACTGAAAAATGGATTTGATGTTCTTACAGAGCTAAAAAAAAATATAAAATGGAGCAATGTTCCAATTATTATAGCCTCCAATCTTGGACAGAAGGATGATATTGACAAAGGAATGTCATTAGGCGCTACTGATTATGTAGTAAAAAGCGATATTTCACTTGAACAATTAGTTGAAAAAATACAAACTATTCTGAAAAATTAATAATCACTCTCTCGCATATCGTTCTGCTTGCATAGAGTATAATTTTGCATATTTTTGATTATCTTTTATTAATTTTATATGTTCCCCATCTTCTACAATTTTCCCTTTATCTAATACTATTATTCTTTCTGCATCTTTTATAGTAGAAAACCTATGAGAAATAAAAATAAGCGTATTATTTTTTGTTTGTTTATGTAGTCTATCAAAAATCTCAGTTTCTGCTTTTGCATCAATTGACGAAGTTGGCTCATCTAATATCATGACTGGTGCACCTCTAACAAGAGTTCTTGCAATTGCCAATTGTTGCCATTGACCACCTGAAAGATCTACACCATCTCTATAAGTGGGCCCTAGTTGCTGATCAAGTTGCTGTGGAAAATCTTTAATGAAATTCCATGCATTTGATAATTTCAATGCGTGAATACATTCCTCATCAGTCAATTGTCTTCCCGAGGCTAAGTCCAAATTTTCTCTAATTGTGAGATGAAATTTCCCAAACGATTGAAATAAGGCAGAATACATTTTAAATAATAGTGATTCGGGAATGTCTATTAGACTTACTCCATTTATTAATACCTCTCCTTCTGTTGGATCATAAATGCGAAGCAACAATTTAACAAGCGTCGTTTTTCCTGCGCCATTTTCCCCTATTAATGCAATATTTTGGCCGTATGGAATTGTAAGATTAATATTGGATAATATATTCTTATCTGAGTTTTGATATTTAAAATATACATTCTTCAAAACAATTTCTGGATATTTTAACTTTTCAAGAATGTCTTCTTCTTGTGAAGACGAAACTTTCTTGAAATGAATATTTTGTTTAACATCAAAGAAATGAATAATATCATACATAAAGTGCCCATCTGATATTAGAGAACCTAAGAATGAACTTAATTGAGAGAGAGCACCTGAAAATATAAAAATATTCGTAAAGAGAAAAACAAATGTTCCCGTCGATATTTCTCCAATTTGTAACTGAGTTATGATTATAAATAGATATGTAAAAATTGAAATAATAGGCAACATATCAGCAAGAGTCAACCATATCCATTGCTTTTTATACTGTATCATTAACCTACCTGTAAAGGATCTATACAATGTAAATAATCTATCCTTTAAAAATCCAAATCCTTGATATTGCTTCAGTTCCATAAGTATTTCACGATTTATTGCCATATTACGGAGATATTCATACTTTCGAAGTGTTTCTGAATCTGATTTATAGATATTAAAATTTTGTTCACCTAATACGGATATGAACCCTCGCCACTGTACCACCACTTAAGCTAAATTTAACTCCCCT
>JBAXPW010000081.1:0-6092 GCA_037132015.1 Candidatus Roizmanbacteria bacterium | reverse complement strand
GGGTATGACATTTTCATTTCGGTATACTATGACATTAACATTTCGGTCTGATAAAGATATATAATCACTTGACATTTATTCTTCAGATAGGTAGTATCTAATAATATGATATCTCAATTTAAATCGTTCCTTAATAAACACAGTTTAGTGTTAGTTTATTCTTTTCTACTCTCTACATTTGTACTAACTCCATTTCAGTTGGTATATGCTCAAGAGACAATAGAGATTAGTGAGAAAGCGATTAATTTTAGAATCCCAAATTTTAGTGAGGTGTTAACATTTGTCATAAAAACATTCTTTGTTATTGCAGGTGTAACTGCTTTATTTTTTATGTTGCTCGGTGCCTTAGCATGGGTAACTTCAAGTGGAAGTAAAGAAGCAGTTGATAAAGCAAGAGATAAAATACAGGCAGCTGTTGTAGGTGTCATTCTAATTGTTGTCGTATTGTCTTTGATTGTTACACTGGAACAAGTAGTATTTAAAGGAAAAGTATGTTTTGGTATTAGTTGCGCTGTTACTATACCAGAATTACTTCAAGCTCCAACAAAATAATTTTAAAAGAGGTTATAATACATGTTTCCTGTATACGCACAACAAATAAAAGATTGGACTGATTCAA
Source organism: Candidatus Roizmanbacteria bacterium (assembly GCA_037132015.1). Lineage (GTDB taxonomy): Bacteria > Patescibacteriota > Microgenomatia > UBA1406 > GWC2-37-13 > JBAXPW01. The sequence goes on along the minus strand of JBAXPW010000081.1, from coordinate 5,473 downwards.
CTAAAGCACATACTGGTCAAGGAGTCGATGGATGTTTAGTAGATGGTGTTCCTACGTTAAAATGTATTGAGGTTCTTTTCAATAATATTATCGTTATGGCTTCAGCTTCAATTGTTTTAGTATTATTTTGTATGTTTTTAGTTGGAGCCTTTAATTGGATGACTGCCTTTGGGAATCCTGAAAAATTAAAAAAAGCTCAAGGGACAATAAAATACGCGGTTATCGGCTTAGTAATATTTGTATCTGCTTATTTGATCCTTAATTTTATAGATATTATACTACTTGGTGGAAGAGGAGATATATTTAGGTTGAATATCGGAGGGTAATTAATTATTTAGAAGGAGTTATATAAATTACTTTCACTCCTTTTTCTTCTGGAATTGGCGATAAAAATGTGGTAGTTGGCGTAAGTATAGAAGCAAGAAACCATAGAACGAAACTTGTTATGGATAATATAATAATAAGTCCCATTATTCGTTTTTTACTCATCATATTTAGAGCACAATTACTGAATATTAATCTTCTCTTCTATTATGTAATTTGGTCTTTTTTGAACTTCTTTATATATTTTACTTATATATTCTCCAATGATCCCTATTGTAATTAATTGTACTCCTCCAAGAAACATAATACCTACAAAGAGTGCAGTCCAGCCAGTGATCCAATAGGCTGGAAGAAATAATTTGCCAACTATTGCGTAAAGAACTCCAAGGAATCCTATACTTGCAGAGAGAAATCCTATATATGTTGCGAGTTGAAGTGGTTTAGTTGAAAAGCTTGTTATTCCATCAAGAGCGAGATTAAACATTTTTGCAATATTATAGTGTGTATGACCAGAATGCCTTGTTTGACGATTAAAATATACAAAATCAGAAGGAAAACCACCCCATGAAACAAGTCCTCTTAAAAATTTTGATTTTTCAGGAAGTTTGTTAATAAAATTAACAACTTCTTTATCTATTAGTCTAAAATCACCTACATCTTCTGGAATAGGGACATCTGATATATAATTAAGTAGTTTATAAAAACTTTGTGCTGAAAATTTTTTAAACCAATTATCTGTTGTTCGTTTTTCGCGTTTGGCATAGACTATCATTGCTCCTGCTTGCCATTTTGCTATCATTTCGGGAATTATGTCTGGAGGGTCTTGCATATCAGCATCTATTGAAATTACACAATCACCTTGAGTATATAGATATCCACATGTTAAAGCTTCTTGATGACCAAAATTTCTATAGAACGAAATTAATTTGATATTAGGCTTTTCAGATGTCTCTTTTTTGATAAGTTGAGTTGTTTTATCCTTTGATCCATCATTGATGAATATAATTTCATATTTAAAATTGAGGAGCACTTCAGAAAGTTTTTCTAGTAAACGGGAGATATTTCCTTCTTCGTTGTAGACGGGTATGACAATAGATACAAAAAATTGAGACATGAAATATAATAGAAAATAAATAACTCACTGTCTGTCGATATCTCAATTATACTACAGAACATATTACTTGATGGCATACTAGATTAAAGTTTAATTAGTCCTGATGAACGAAGAGAAGAAGGAAACCCGAAAGGGTAAAACTAAAAGTGTTACGGAGCCGGGAGTTGAACCCGGTCTAGGAGATTATGAGCCTCCTGTGCAACCGTACACTACCCCGTATAAGATATAAGCATTATACTTGAGTTCAACAACAAAGTCAAAGTATGTGTGATTCAATTTGTTTTAAACATCACATTTATCCATTGTTGATAAATTGGTGCTGGAGTAGGTTGAAATATTGTGGGTGTTGGACTAGGTGGAGGAATAATAATTGCTATTTCTCCTTTTCTTAGTAAATTAAGTTTATCTCGTATTGTCTTTTCAATCTCCGTTTTATCAGAATTTTTTATGATCTTTGTATGTAGTTCAGTATTTTTCTTTTGTTCAAGTTCATATTCCTTCTTATAGTCCTCATAAAAAGTCATATTTTTACGATACTCATAAAAATTAGATGTTAATGAAGATAGCAGAAAAATAATAAGAAAGGAAAATATGCCATTTTTTACGTATCGCATTCTTATATTATACTTCTTCTTATCCGCTTTTTTGTATGGTAGCCATGATTCGTGCAGGATCTGCTTTATTCTTGAGAGCTTTCATACAGATACCAATAAGAACTTTCGCATTCTTCTCATAGAGTGTCAGATTATCCTGTTTGAGTTTTTCTACCTCTTTATGGAGTTCTTCATCTGATAGTTCGGAAGGCATATATTTTTTTATGATATCAAGTTGTGCTGTAACACCATCAAGTAGGTCATTTCGGTTGCCTTTTTCAAATGCTTCTGCAGATTCCTTGAGCTCTTTTTCAAATTTCTTTAATATTGTTATCGTTTCTTCATCATCAAGCTCAATCTTTTTTTCTACCTCTTTATACTTTACTTGTGATAAAATATAGCGTAAGGTGTCTAGCTTGACTTTGTCGCCTGATTTTAGTGCAGTTATTTGATCTTGATAGAGTTGTTGTCTTAGCATTTTTAAATTATACCTTATGACGTATAAAAAGAAAAGGGACCCATTTGAGCTTGTCTATAGTTTCCGAAAAACCATATTAGAGAATAAGCCAACGGTTGATCAGATGTATGATGAGCTTCGGATGATGAACTTTAAGATTAAACCAGTACAGGGAGATGTTGCATATCTTAATTTGAAAAATGATCAGTTTATAGAGTTGTTATGGTCTTTGGGAAAACTTGATGAATTTTATCAAAGCAATTATGATAATGTAGCGTCAAAACAAAAAGATGTTTTTTATCGACTATTTGATGAAATGTATCAGCGGTTTCAAAGCGAACTAAATCAAATTAGTCTTCATAAAGGAAAGTCAAACGAGTCTGCTTCGGGCTTTGAAGTGGAAATTTTTAAGGACAGATCTGTTAATAAAAACTAACAAGTCCTGCTATACTATTGTTAATAACAACGTATGAAAAAATTTCCTGTAGTCCTTGATATTGAATCTAAATTTACGTTTCGTGATTTTAGCGATCATAAAAAACTTGGTGTCTCTGTCGCAGTTATTTATGACTATAAACTTGATAAAGCCACTGCTTTTCTTGAAAACGAATTAAATTTACTATTCCCTATTTTAGAAAATGCTTCATATATTATTGGATATAATATCGTTGGATTTGATATTCCAGTTCTTGGTGCATATTATGCGGGAAATGTTGAGAGTCTCTCAACATTTGATTTGCTCGAAAGTATTCGTGAACAAATAGGCCGTCGCATAGGACTTAACGATGTTATTTCTGCCACACTGGGAAAGAAAAAAACAGGGCACGGATTGATGGCTATCGATATGTATCGAGAAGGACGAATTGAAGAACTAAAGGATTATTGTTTACATGATGTGTTGTATACGAAGGAGTTATTTGATTATGGCGTTAGACATGGTGAAGTTTTTTTTGAAGATCAATCAGGAAAAAAATCAATTAAAATAAATTGGAAAAAATATTTGGAGCATGGTGGCAAAGATGAAATGCCATTAACGTTACCTTTTTAAAGATGATAAAGGTTGAAAGATTAAAAATGAAAGATTTTTGGAAACTTATTGATTGATGAGAATTACGAATTGGATGTTGTGTCATTCCCGCGAAGGCGGGAATCCAAAGATCTATGATTATTATCATTATTAGAAATAATTTATGAACAATAAACAAATGCTCGAAATAAAAAAAATTGCAACAGATAAACCGTTAATACCAGTTATATTAGAACGTTTTAGTCCACGACATTATTCTTCTGAAAAAATTCCTGAAAATGATTTGCAAATTATTTTTGAAGCATCTCGATGGACACCATCAGCAAAAAATATTCAACCATGGTATTTTTATTGGACAGAAAAGGGATCTGAAACATTTGATAAATTAGGAACTGCACTTTTTGATTTTAATTATTGGGCAAAGGAAGCTCCAGTGATGATCGTAGTGTGTGTAAATAAACCAGATTTATCAGAGGACAATCAGTGGCATAATTATATGCATTTTGATGTTGGTCAGGCTGTGGCCTATCTTACTCTGCAAGCTCAATCAATGGGATATTATTCTCGCCAGATGGCAGGAGTCGATACAGTAAAAGCACACGAATTATTATCGATAAACGCTGATCATGAAGTATTTGTGGTAATTGCGTTGGGGAAGCTTGGTAATTATGAAGATCTGAAAGATGAGATGATATTGGAGAAAGAGAAGATGCCTCGAGTTCGTAAAGATAATATTGCAAGCAAAATATAATTATATTTGGTAAAATAAACGTGCAAATATGTTCCTCGTGTAGCCTTGTCCGCCGTATCGGCGGGTCAGCTTGGTTACATAGGGTAAATTGATAGAGTCTAATATAAAATCCCCTGTAGCTCATCCGCCAGTCGGCGGACGGTAGAGCAGGAAGGAAATAGGTAAAAATATAGATAGTTAAGTATAATTAGTAGATACATCCCCTGTAGCTCAGCCCGGTAGAGCGGCTCGCTGTTAACGAGATGGTCCCAGGTCCGAATCCTGGCGGGGGAGCATAAAAAAAGAGAGGATTTTTCCCTCTCTTTTTTTATACCCTTGTCGATTGGATTTGAGACTCGGGTCCGTTTACACTTGAACTTATTTCAAGTGAATCCTGGCGGGGGAGCCACGCTCAGCGTGGCTCACACCGCGCTATGCGCGGGAGCCTCCAAATAATACATATACTATTTGCACACTTTCTAAGCTTCAATAAGAGACTCACAACAGGACGATATGTTATTAGACCTAGTATAGCGTAGCTCACACTGCGCTAAGCGCAGGAGCCTTCAAATAATACACCTTCATATATCAGACATAATATATTTCATCAAAATTTGTTTAAAATAAACCTTGTATAGTGTGTGCGTGGCTCACCACCACGCTAAGCGGGGGAGTCCCCAAATAATACACTTTTCATACCACGCCTCTTCTTTTATAGACATCCTATATTATAAACATGAACCATTTCATCATAGTATATATCATGCATTTTGTGTAGGTACGCTCGCGCACCTCTAACCCCGCTAAGCGGGGTTGTGGATTATACTCGACTGAAAAGTTAGTATCAGTTTTGTTCTACGTTCTGGAGGCTCTTATTTATATATGGATCTAAAGTATGCCATCATAGATAACGACACACAGGAAAAGCGATATATTGAATACACTGTTCCTTTAACAACTACACCTTGCTACTTTTCGGGGTATAGCTACTGGTTTGAGTGTTCCTTATACAAAAAAGGCGTACAGTGTAATAGGCGAGTGGCTACATTATATTTTTCAAATGGATATTTTGGTTGTAGGCATTGTATGAATTTGACCTATTCAAGTAGGAATGAGAATAGAAAAAATGAACTATTCAAGACGTTGAATATGCTATATCGTCAAGATGAAATAGGGATATGAACCCTCGCCACTGTACCACCACTTAAGCTAAATTTAACTCCCCTAC
>JBAXPW010000080.1:0-6336 GCA_037132015.1 Candidatus Roizmanbacteria bacterium | reverse complement strand
GATATGATTAATGATATTTTTGACTATAGCATATGATTATTTGTATAAGTGTCAGTTCAGTCTCAATTCGTATTTCTACAACTCTCTCAATAGATGATCCAGTATTTATAGATCATATCAAATTTGCAGTTCAAGGTCATTTTGAAAAAGACTATCAAAATATTGTAGATGTTATTCATAAACTTGGCACGAAACATTTACAATCAATTAGTATAACCGTTCCGGGTTCCTTAAACAGCGATAGATCAAAAATAGTCATTGCCAGTAATTTGCAAAGTTGGGTAGATAGGCCAATAAAATCATTATTACAAGATGAGTTTAATTGTGATATTTATATAGAAAATAGTACCGTTTCCTCAGCTTTAGCAGAAGCATATTATGGTTCAGGACAAAATGAAGATTTTGTATTTATTAAATGGGGCAATGGTTTAGGAGGATCAAGTGTAAGAAAAATAGATAATAAAATTAATATATATTCATTTGAGCCGGGACATATGATTCTAAAAATAAATGGAAATCTATGTTCGTGTGGGAATAAAGGATGTCTTGAGACCTATGTAGCAGGTAAGGGTATTAAAGAAATATATAAGAAAAATCCAAATGAATTAACAGATTATGAGTGGAATGAAGTTATTGAAAATTTTGTTGATGGAATTCAACAAATTCTCTCTATTAGACCGACAAAATTGTTAATTTTTGATGGTGGTATTGCGGTACATCATCCAGAAAAATTAAAAGAAATCAAAGTTCTATTAGATAGTCAGCTTACTGTAATACCATGTCCTACTATCAAGTTGTGTCAATACAAAGAACATTCTAGTTTATTTGGATCAGTAGCTTCTATCAAATATAATGATAGATATAAATTATTTACTTTTCATCTATGAAACAAACTCAATTAGTTGTGAATGCCGTTGTGATTTATAACGACAAAATATTACTGACGAAACGGAATGAGGATAAGGAAGATTCCAAATTTCACAATCTTTGGCAATTACCGGGAGGCGGACTTGAATTTGGAGAAACACCAGAGCAAACTCTTCATCGTGAAATGAAAGAAGAGTGCGGTATTGATGTAAAAATTACCTCACTTTTTCCGAAAATATATACTGAGCAGAGAAATTATTGGCAGGGTGTGTTTATTATATATATTTGTGAAATGATAGATGTATCACAAAAAATTATTATAAACGATGAAGCAACAGAATATGGTTGGTTTAATAATATAGAAATTGCAAAATTAGAACTTATGCCCATGTTAGAAAATGCACTATCAGAAATAGCCTCTTATTTAAAATCTTAAAAGTTAAACAATATTGAATGATAAAAGCATATCCAGAAATGAATGCAGATAATACATGTTTATTAGTAATTGATATTATTAATTCTTGTTGCCATGAAAAATGTGAAATTCCAGAATGGAATATTCACTTCTCCAAAATTAGACAGATAGTTCCTTACCTTGATACTTTTATAGAGTCATATAGATCTCAAATAAACAATAACATCATTCTTACAAGCACAGTTCCTTGGCAACTACATGTCTTGCCAAATAACATAAATACATTATATCTTGATCCAAAAACAACTTACTACTCTAAAGATCAATCGGGATTTGCTGAGAAATTTTATGGTATAACTCCAAAAGAAACGGATTTGGTAATATCAAAAAACTCTTACAGTGCTTTTACTAATAGTTCTTTAAATACGTATCTTCAGGAGAATCAAATTAAATATATTGTAATAACCGGAGTATTTGCTGATGGGTGTGTTCTGGCAAGTATCGTAGATGGATTTGCGAAAGGATATAACTTCGTTATTCTCGAAGATCTTATCGAGACAACAGATGTTCCTATTCGCCAAGAGCTTCAAAAAAGTCTAAAACTATTTACATGGCCAATAATGTATGGTCAAACAATTACATCAAAAGAGTTTTTATCTTCTTTTTAGTACAGAGATTTGAGCATATCAAATGCTGGGAGAGGGACTTGGTACGTCGCTCAAACCCTGCTATGTGGGGTTCCGCTCCTCACAATTAACGAACTTAGTTATTCGTCCTACTTTTCGTGTTCAAAACAAAGAATTAAAAATATTCAATTCTTTGTTTTGTGCCGGGAGAGGGACTCGAACCCTCACGATATTGCTATCACAAGATTTTAAGTCTTGCGCGTATACCATTTCGCCACCCCGGCAAAGGACATGTTAGTAGTTTATAGTGAGTAGAAGAATGAATCATACGCTTGTGAACAATTTTCTACCACCTATAAACTACTCACTACCAAGTACTCATTGACTATTATATCAAACAAGACTCTGTAGTTCAGTTGAATTTTCAACAATATTTTTTATACCAAGATGCTTAAACGCGTTTGAGGTCAATACTCGACCCCGTGGTGTTTTTTTGATAAGCCCTAATTGTAATAAATAAGGTTCAATAAATTCCTCTACTGTTCGCACATCTTCTGCTAATGACATAGAAATAGTCTCAATACCAAGAGGCTGATTTTGAAATTTGATTCCAATAAGTTTCAAATATTGAAGATCTATATCAGTGAGACCAATTGTATCAATTTCCAACAACTCAAAAAGATCATTTAATATTGCTTCATCAATTACTGGATGTTTTCCTACTTGTACAAAATCTCTAGCACGTTTAATAATTCTGTTTGCGATACGTGGGGTTTTTCTTGCGCGTTTGGCAATAGATTTTGTTGCTCCCGCTGTTATTGGTAACTGTAACAACGCGCATGATCTTCTGATTATCTCTTCCATATCGAGTTCGGAATAATAATCCAGTCGTAGTAATAATCCAAATCTATCACGTAAGGGAGCAGATAACATTGCTAATTTTGTAGTAGCTCCAACTATCGTAATTGCAGGAACAGGCAACCGTACTGTTCTAGCAGCAGCACCTTTGCCAATTATAATATCTAATGCATAATCTTCCATTACTGGGTAAAGCATCTCTTCTACTGGTTTTGGCATGCGATGAATTTCATCAATAAACAATACATCATTATCTTTTAAATTAGTTAGAATTGCTGCAAGATCGCCAGTTTTTGTTAATGCCGCTCCTGATGTTACCTTAATATCTCCTTGAATTTCATTTGCAATGATATAAGCTAATGTAGTTTTTCCTATGCCGGGTGGACCGTAAAATAGTAAATGTTCAGTTGCTTTGCCTCTTTGTTTTGTTGCATCAAGAAAGAGTTGAAGAGTCTTTACAATATTTTCTTGACCAATATATTCTTTTAGAGATTGTGGGCGAAGTCCATTTATTTCTATGATTTGTTCATCACTCATAATCTTATTATATACCTACTCAAGCTCATTTTACATCACTTATTTATTGCCCCACATTCCCATGATTACTTTTTGTTAGTGAGTAATTTTATTGCTACGCTGATTTGTTGTTCAATACTCTGTTGATTAGATAGTTGAAATGCAATTTCTTTTATATCTTGCGATCTGAATCCAAGTGATAAAAGAGCCTCATGCACAGTGCGATTTATCTCTGGTTCTTGAAGTTTATCAAAATCAAACTCTGTTTTTAATTTTTGTGAGAGCTCCAGTAATATTTTCATTGCTGTCTTTTTGCCTAGACCGGGAATCTGTGAAAAATATTTTAAATCTTGTCTTTGTATCGCGGAAACACATTCTTGCCAGTTTGATTGAGATGCTACAGTAAATGCTGTTTTTGGTCCAACACCTGAAACGCTAAGTAGTAAACTAAACAATTGTTGATCTTGCCTTGTAAGAAATCCAAATAGTACAAGAGCATCATCGCGCACCTGAAGATGGATATATATTTCTATAGGGTAGGGGAGAAGTATTCCTAACAATTTTTTTGGTAGAAAAACTTTGTAAAACACACCTGATGCTGTCTCTATGAGTCCACTATCACCATCAATTTCAGTTATTGATCCTCTAATTTTTCCTATCATGAAGTATAGTATATAGTATAAAATGCATTGATTGCTATATATATGATGCTAAACTTGACAATAAATAACTATAAGATATACTTATATAATGAATGACATAGATTTGATATCAAAATTTGCTCTCGCAATAACATTAGCTTCAGTAATAGGTTTAGAGCGACAATTTAATGAGAATAATGAAACTTCTAATAAGTCAGATGATCATGTGGTTTTGGGAATACGAACTGCTGTAATAAGCTCAATCATTGGATGTTTTGCTGGATTATTGGGAATTCAGAATCCGCTAATCTTTGGAGTAATCAGTGTCGCTTATATATTATTACTCATATCAAATTACATAATTGGTTGTTTGAAAACAAAAGATATTGGTATTACAACAGAACTTGCATTAGTTTATTGTTATATGCTTGGTTTTATAATCGCAATCGGAAGTATTCCTGGAAATATTATTATTGCAGTTACTGTTGTAGTGATGTTATTTCTCTCACAGAAGCAAAAAATTCATAATTATTTGTCTTTTATGAAAAAAAGTGAACTTCACGCATTTATTATGTATGGTTTAGTTGCTTTAGTAGTTTTACCATTTCTTCCTAATTTTGGATACACCTTCCATGATATTCCATGGATTGATAGTGTTATAGAAGCCTTAGGATGGAATTCTTCAAAGCTTCTGTATATCGAACTTATCAATCCGTTTAAGTTATGGTTTATCGTAGCACTTATAACGGGAATTGATATTGCAGGATATATTTTAGAACGAACTGTAGGAGCAAATAAGGGGATTCTTCTTGCGAGTATCACAGGTGGGTTAATATCCTCTACCGCAACTACTCAATCTCTTGCTCAACAATCAATAAAAAATAGTAATACAAATTTACTTGTCTCATCTGCTATTTTCGCAAATCTTGCAAGTTATATTCCACTCATCATTATTATTGCCCCAGTAAATAGTACATTTTTGGGAAATATATTACCAATAATGATATTGATCATGTCAACATTTCTTGTGATAGGATTATATTTTTTTATTATTAGTAAAAAATTTATCCAGAAATCTCAAAATAAATCCAACATAAATAATGTGACGGAAGTATTTGCTTTAGGACCTGCTCTTAAATTTGCAGGAATATTTTTAGTAATACGAATTATTTCAAAATTAGCTCTTTTGTTTTTTGGAAGCACAGGATTTTTAGTTGCATCAGGATTTAGTGCTGTTACAGGTGTAGACGCACCAATTATAAATATTGCAGAACTTGCTATGAAACAAATTACTGTTGATACCGCTATATTCGCATTTCTTATGGTAAATACTGTAAATTTAATTGCGAAATCAATTTATAGTTTTATACAAGGTAAAAAAGAGTTCGCAATCAAATTTTCATTGAGTATGATTATTACTATTGTGTTGAGTTTTCTTACTTTACTTTTCATTTAGTCAACAGAACAAATCATTTACCTAATTCTTCTCGTTCAATTTGCCATAAACGATTATATTTTGTTACACGTTCTCCTCTTGCAGGCGCACCAAATTTTATAAAATCGGATTGTACCCCTACGGCAATATCAGCAATAATTGTATCGTTAGTTTCTGCAGATCTATGAGAGATAATTGTTGTAAATTTATTTTTTCGTGCAATATTAATAACTTCGAGAAGCTCTGTTATTGTTCCTGTTTGATTTGGCTTGATTAATACTGTCGAACAAGATTTTTCCTTAATTGCACGCAATAATCGTTCCTTATTTGAGACGATCAGATCATCACCTACAAGATATATCTTATCTGAAATTGAATAAAACATATTTTTCCATCCTTCCCAATCATCTTGTTGAATTGGATCTTCAAGTACAAGTATTGCATATGAATTTGTCAAAGTAGTTATAAACTTAATATACTCATCTCTTTTTAATGGATGGGATTTATCCTTAATCACATATCTGTCATCCTTAAAAAAATGAGATGCGGCGATATCAATTCCAAAAAAAACATCAAGACCTGCCTTATATCCTTTCTGAATAACTGTCTCATTCAATACTTCAAGTGCATCTAAATTAGTACTAAGATTTGGTGTAAAACCACCTTCATCTCCTACAGAAATATTTGCATTTCTATACTCTAATACTTTTTTTAATTCATGAAATATTTCCGCACCCATTTCATATGCTTTTTCAAATGAGTTTGATGAACTTGGAATAATTTGAAATTCCTGAAACTCAAGATTATTATTTGCATGCTTTCCTCCATTAATGAGATTAAACATCGGAGTAGGAATTTTTTCTAGTGAAATTTCCTCATTAAATGATGATTTATATAATCCATTAATTTGTATGCAATATATTCAAAATAAATTATTACAAATAAAAAACAATTCAGGCGTGGACCTTATAGAGGTCC
>JBAXPW010000079.1:0-6346 GCA_037132015.1 Candidatus Roizmanbacteria bacterium | reverse complement strand
TTCATATCCTTGTATTGTATTACAAGTGTTCGGATTCCGTTGAGAACTCATATTTTACAAATTTATACATAAGTATTATATAATACTCAAACTAAAAATAGATAAAAAATTATGATACAACAACTTTCACAGAAAGATTTGCATCAAAATTTGATGGCAAGAAATATCGCGGAATTATATTATAAGAGCGACTATACAAGTATTGGAACAATATTGAGTACAAATAGTTGGAAAACTTTTACTGGTATTATTCTGAAATATCATGTGCATAATAGTTCAATGTACGCAGAAAGACCCGTAATATGTAAAGAACTCGAAGATAATGAAAATGTCAAAGAAATAAAAGCAAGTGTCAAATATATTCCATCAAACGATACTTTCGAAATAGTTACTGTATGTAGGAAATATCATCAGACTGAAACTTGTCATAAAAATCAATATTTTTGTCAAAAATTTATATTATCTGTAGATATTGAAGTTCTACTACCATATTTATTTAGTTAGTCTTTTATTTATATGAATACAAATCAGCACTATTCATTATTTTCTTCAATTTTAGATACATCAGACTTCTCGGGGTATTCCTTTATATTCATATACCATTTAAATGAGAATAATGAACCTTTTTTAAAAAGGTGGATAAATAAATCAGAAACTCTTGGTATAATTTCGATTCCATATTCTGAAGTACCAAGTGTGAAAGATTGTATAAGTAAATATTCTTCTGTGATTACCCCAAAATCAGTTCAAGCAATCCCTAACTTGATAACTGAAATGTGCAATAGCCATCAGGATAAAAAAATCATTCTAATAGAAGTCGGTGGTTATTCTTCACACATCTCAGAAAAGTTAAATAATGTAGTTTTATCAATAGAGGATACTCATCAAGGTCATTGGCTACAACATAATAATAAGCATTTGAAATATCCTGTCGTCAGTATTGCAAATTCCGAAATAAAGAAATTAGAAAACAGACTCATCGGTGAGTCAATAGTAAGAACTATTGAACGAATTACAAATATAACAATAAGAACAGACACTATAAACAACATTGTTGTTTTTTCATATGGAGGTATTGGGAGCTCAGTTTGTATGGCCTTGAAAAATCGAAGACTTATTCCTTACGTATACGATATTGATGTTTTTAAAACAGCTCAAGCATTTGCGGATGGATATAAAATAGGTAAAAGAGAACAATTACTTAAAAATGCTGATATCATCATTGGTTGTACTGGAAAGCATAGTATCTTCCTTTCAGATATACCTCTTATAAAAGAATCTGCATATATATTCAGTGGGTCTTCTAAACAAATTGAATTTTCTGATATATCACAACTAATTATTAGAGATCAACATCAAAATGACCAATTACAAACAATAACTATTGATGGGAAAAAAATAATCGTTGGCTATTACGGACAACCTATCAACTTTTTAGATACAGTTGATCCAAAGGAATTTGAAATTATAATGTCTTGTTTGCTTGAGTGTTGTAACTACGGATTAAGTAATAAATTAGAAAATAAGGTTTATACACTACCACTCATAAACCAAAGAAAAATATTACAAGCACATATTGATAACATTATTTCTATTTTAGAGTAGCAATATGTACTTCTTATATGAAATTTTATATACATTTAATATCTAGCAGTAAAATGTTTTGGACTTTTGTTTTTTATCATGTCTATATAAATATGAATGTGCCAAGTAAGATTTGAGATAATTATTTTTCGTAGATTATTCACCTCATACCAATTCACTTCTTCATCAGTCTTTGAAAAAGGAGCATCGTTTGTTTCACGAAAAATTGCGGTAAAAACATACGTTATCCAATCTTCACCCTTTATTTCACCAACTTCTTGCCATTCATCTATATGTCTCTCCAAACCAATTTCTTCAAACATCTCTCGAACCATAGCTTCAACGTGCGGCTCTCCCTTTTCTATCTTTCCACCAATTCCATTCAACTTTACTTTTTGCCAATCTGGTCTATTCTTTTGCATTAAAAGAACTTGTGAAAAGTTATCTTTAAATATATGTTCAAGAACACATTGTTCCATATCATAATTCATATAAATTAAAAATTTGCGATTATCATATGGTTATACTACATTATGTCATTCCCTTGAAGAAGGGAATCCAATCTTAAATTTACCTATTTAATAAATTTGATTATATTCTGTATCCCCGCCTTCGCGAGAATGACATACAAAATACTCCAATCCTTCGAACCAATTTCGTAATAACTAATTATGAGTTATCTTTTTTCTCAAGTTTTTTCAGTAATGTTTCTGCTGCGGTCGCATCCTGTATACCTAATCCAACCAGATCAACAAACGTAATATCATTATCAGTTAGTCTTCCCTTTAGTTTTCCGCTAATAACTGATCCTATTTCACCAGTAATCTGGTCTTTAGTAATATACTTTGTATTAATAGCGTGATGAAGTTCGCCATCAGTAAGACATTTTTCAATAGAATCCGCAAATATACGACTAGATTTAGCGATAACCTTTGGATCATGCTCTTGCATATAGGGAGCACATGCACCAACAGCAGTGATATGCATACCATGCATTATCCATTCTGGTTTCACAATAGGTTCACGACTTGGCGTAACAGTGATCACTATATCGACACCTGAAATTGCCTCTTCGGGAGTATTTTTTGCAATAAAAGTAATATGAGGAAATTTTTCTTGCATGACTTTAAGATATGAGGTTACACTTGTTTCATTTCTACTCCATACCTGAACCTTGGATATACGTGGTCGCACATAAAGAAGAGCTTCGATTTGTAGTCGTGCTTGTGTCCCCGCGCCTATCATACCAACGACGGTGCTATCTTCTCTTGAACAATACTTTGAAGCAACAGCTCCAGCAGATGCAGTTCGGTAATCTGTTATCGTCCCATTATCGAGAAACATTATTTTTGGCAATCCTGTTTGAGCACTATGCACTATAACATATCCATAATCATCAGTAACTCCATTTTCCCAAAACCCACCCGAATATTTGACGGTAAAATACTGACTACCCTTTAAATATCCTGCCTTATAATGAACAAAATTGTCACCCACAGACATATTAATATACTGAGGAGGAGACGCATCTCCATTTACTTGCGCAACATATGCCTTCTCTGCAGAGATAATAAGACTTGGAAAGTCAATAAGACTACGAGTTATTTCTTTATCAATTATTCGTATAGTCTGGGAATCTTTCATAAAAAAATATGTTAGTTTGGCCAGTGGCATTTTTTATATTTTTTTCCACTTCCACACCAACATGGATCATTTCTTCCAACTTTTTGTGCAGGTGTACCCGGAGGAATTACTTTAAATCCTCCGTCAGTTTGTTCAACAGGAATAAATGGAGCCTCTTCAGCATCTTCAATTGTAATACTTGAATTACCTTTTCTACCTGTAGCAACTTTATGTTCTACACGTGCTGTAGGTTGCTTAAATGGATCGATACTCGATGCTGATTTATAAATAACATCCTGAACTTCTTTATGTGGAGTTATAATCTCTTCACGTGATTCCTCATTTATCTCAACTCGTATGATGCGTCTTGCAATCTCATAATACATATCTGCTATTAAATTCTCGAACATTCTAAATGCTTCGTTTTTATACTCTACTAATGGATCAAGTTGTGCATATCCTCGCAGATTAATACCTTCACGAAGATCTTCAATAGCGGTGAGATGTTGTGTCCAAAATTGATCCATAGTTGATACAACAATCATTCGTACAATATTAAACCAAATCTCCTGACCAATCCGTGCTTCTTTTGTATCAACAATTAACTCAACCTTTTCACATAATAAATCAGATAGGTGTTCTATACCTCGTTTGTGCACAGAATCTTTGATTTCCTCACTAGAAATAGGAACTAGGACTGTAATATCTTTTGTTATAACATCAAGTTCTTCATCAGACATATCATCTTTTATTGTTGCTATCCCTGACGTTAATCGTGCAACCACTTCGTCCGTAATCTCAAATATTGTATCTTGAAATTCTGCAGGATCTCTGCCAGACACATCAAGTATTTTACGTCGCAATGAATACACAATCTCCCTTTGTTTGTTTAATACATCATCAAAATCAACCAGATGTTTACGAATATCAAAATTAAATCCTTCTACTTTCACTTGGGCCTGTTCAATTGCTTTTGAAACCATTGGATGACTCAATGGCTGGTCCTCAGGAAAATTAAATATCGTCATGAGTTTTGATATTTGTTCACCTCCAAATATACGCATCAAATCATCTTCGAGAGATACAAAAAACTGAGTTTCACCTGGATCTCCCTGACGACCTGCGCGTCCTCTTAATTGATTATCAATTCGTCTTGATTCATGACGTTCTGTGCCTATCACAAACAATCCTCCTAATTTTATTATCTCATCATGATGTTTTTGCCATTCCTGTTGCGCCTTTGACTCTCGATCAGTTGGTGGTTCACCTCCAAGAATAATATCAACTCCACGACCAGCCATATTCGTAGCAACAGTTACAGCGCCTTTTTTTCCCGCATTTGATATGATTTGTGCTTCTCTCTCATGATTTTTTGCATTCAACAATTCATGTGGCACTCCTTTTTTGTGTAACAATTGAGATAAACTTTCGTTCTTCTGAATTGATGTTGTACCTACCAACATTGGTCTTCCCAATTTGTGTTGTTCCGCAATTATGCTAGCAACTGCTTCAAACTTTCCCTTTTCCGTTTTATATATATTATCTGCTTGATCTTTTCTGATCATTGGATTATGTGTAGGAACAGTCAATACATCTGTTTTATAAATTTTATTAAACTCTTCAGCTTCTGTAGATGCAGTACCCGTCATACCAGCTAACTTCTTGTACATGCGAAAATAATTCTGAAGTGATACTGTAGCCAATGTACGAGACTCTTTTTGAATTGTTACTCGTTCTTTTGCCTCTATAGCTTGATGCAATCCTTCTGAAAATCTTCTCCCTTGAAGCAATCGTCCTGTAAATTCATCTACTATCACAACTTCGCCACCTTGTACTATATAATCTTTATCTTTCGTGTACAGAGTCTCTGCCTTTAATGCTGCTTCAACGTGAAAGACTGTATCAAAATCTTTCTCATATAAATTATCAACGCCAATTATTTTTTCAATCTTTTGGACGCCCGCCTCAGTTATATTTGCAGTACGCAATTTTTCATCTATAACATAGTCTACATCTGAATCAAGTTGACGAACAATTTTTGCATATTCATAATACTTTGAAGTGTCTTGTTCATATGGAGCAGAAATGATATGTGGAGTTCTAGCCTCATCAATTAATACAGAGTCTGCCTCATCTATGATTGCATAATAAAATCCTCGTTGTACCAAATCTTCAGGAGCTTGCACCATATTATCCCGAAGATAATCGAAACCAAATTCACTATTTATACCATACGTAATATCGGCATCATATGCTTCTTTTCGTGAGATTGATCGGAGATGTGATAATCGTAGATCAAAAGCATCGCTATCAGAAAAATTTATATCAAAAATGTAAGAATTGTCGCCAATAATAGCAGAAGTTGAGAGACCTAAGAAATGAAAAACCTGACCCATCCATCCTGCATCACGTCGAGCTAAATAATCATTTACAGTTACAAGATGTGCTCCTTTTCCAAAAAGTGCATTAAGATAGAGTGCTGTTGTAGCTGTTAGAGTTTTTCCCTCTCCAGTTTTTTGTTCATCAATTCTACCTTCATGAAGAGCAATACCTGCTAAAAGCTGTACATCAAAGTGCCGTATTCCAAGAGTTCGACGAGAAGCTTCACGAACTAATGCAAATGCCCATGGCAATACTTCATCAGTAGTTGTTTTATCATTTTGAAGTTGTTTTTTTAACCTCATTGTCTCCTTGCTAAACTCATCATCTGCAAGAGATCTTGCTTTATCTTCTAATGCATTGATGCTTTGTACTTTTTTCTTCAACCGATCCAACTCGCGAGCATTAAAATCAAATAATTTTCTAAATGCTTGTAACATATGTAAAAAAATCTATAAATAAATATCCGAAAGTTTTATAATTAAGAACACATAAAAGACATTATATACTGACTTATTCTATATTTCAGTTGAAATTGCGATCTTCCAGTTAGATATACGAAAGAATTACTTTAAAAAATATTCCTGAGGTATCACCAGATATCTCTCAGCAGTAAACCGGATAGATTTTTTTTCTGAATCGGTAACTTTATATACAAAATGTATCGTATCACCTTCCTTCAACTGATTAAATCCAGCTTTCTCCAATATTGTTTTATTATTTAACAACTGTTGTTGCGTTTTTGATTCTATATCAAGAG
>JBAXPW010000078.1:0-6356 GCA_037132015.1 Candidatus Roizmanbacteria bacterium | reverse complement strand
CTGCGGCATAGACCCCGAAGAGTGGTCAGGCTACGCTTTTGGTATGGGCGTTGACCGCACGGTATTGCTGAGGTACAAGATTGACGATATCAGGTTGCTGTTTGAGAATGATTTGCGGATGTTGAGGCAGTTTGGGGCGTAGATAGCGGTAGTTGACTTATCAGAATATTCACCTTGACCCTCTCCACCTGGTACTGGCTGGCAGTTTCAGCATTCCCTAGCGGGTTCGCCGACGGTTTTACACGGGTTGACCACTCATCCTGAATGTATCGGTTGGACCAACTAACAGCACTGCTAGTTCTTAAAAAACAATTCAGTGACTCGTCTTTACGTCGCACCGGCTTATCTAAAACATATTTTAGAAGTACCGGGGTACCCCAGATTAAATTAAGCCTTGCGCCACCAATTCGTCTCGTAATTTTTCCGATGCATCCATAATCGTCTTATCAAATGATAGATATAATACCCCAAAAATATCCGACGGGAACTCTACATCGCCTTTATGTAAAAGCATGACCCTTTGACGCCCAAGCTTTCCCATGAACCAACCTGCTTCTAAAATCACATTTTGTCTCGCTCTATATTTATTTGCAGAATCTAACTTCTCCGCCTGCATATCGTCCGGCGTTAGAATCGCTATAGCAAAAACACATGAAGATGCGTATTTTTCAAATTTCTCTATTACTGTCATATTTCGGTTTGGGAGATCCTGCAAGACAATTGGATTCAGACCCAACTTTCTCAGAAACTCTTTTATTTCTAACAGGGCAACAGAATCGTGCCCATGGATAACAAATATATTATTATTCATTTTTTTACAATTTCTGTAAATTTTGTAGTTCGTCAATTTTATTCATCACATCAAAATGCTCCAATTTTCCGAACACACCTTTGCACAAGGGGTTGTGTTGGAGCAAATCTAAACGAAGCGATTTAAGTTGAGCCGTTAAAACAATAAAGGAAGACGTCTTATTTAAGTCACCGAATTTACCGCTATGTAATTCAGAGATAAAATCAAGTCCTGATTCTTGGATTATTTCTCCATCTTCCTGATAAGGAAGACGAACATCAACAATAAGAAGATCATATTTATTGTTTTTCACCTGCTCAATAGCGTCAACAATAGTTGCCGTTTTATCCAAAGACGCTACACGAAGCCCAATCGCTCTAGCGGTTCCACGAACAGTATTAAATTCATCCTCAATAAGAAGGATACGCAACCTGCTATTATTATTTGTAGTCATCGAAAGTTCCAATTGACAAGCCATGTGAAAGTCGTACTTCAAAAGTGGTTTCAAAACCTTCATGATTCCGCCGTTCTGGATCATCGAGTGTTGGTATGCTACCTGCGCAAAACACACTGCCACGGTTAGCTGCCAAAAAACGACGTGCAATATACAAGCCTAATCCCATACCACGACGAGCTTTCAGCTTATCATGAGAATCCCCGCGCTCAAACGCATTAAAAATCTCCTCTTTTTTATTGCTTGGCACAGGAATACCCCAGTTAATCACACGAACGATATGCATGCCAGTTTGTGGACTACCGTATACTTTAATTACTACCGGTAATCCTTTATATCTCGGAAGTGAGTATTTAATTGCATTCTTGAAAAGGTTAACAAATGCACGCCGCAGTAAGATTGCATCTCCCACAATATCTCTCATTTTCTTTACTGCATCATTAAACTCAAATTCAACAATATGTTTTATATCCTTATAATCCTTGTAACCATCCCTAAGCGCCTCCTTACTTGCATCTTTAAGTAAGCTATATAAACAGTATGGTTTGAAATGAACCTGAATAACACCATGTGTCTCTTGTGCCATATCTACAGCAATATCAAAAAGTGCACTCACTTGCCTCATTTGTTGATCGACGAGATATTCATTTCCTGCTAGTGAGTCCAGAATTCCACCAGTAAGTAATGAATCTTTGCCCTTTAAAGTGGATAAATATGCTTTTATTTCATAAATAACTTCAATAGCTGATTGTCCGAGCTCTGCAACAGGGCCTTGAATTTCATGGCCTATTTGACCAACTAGTCTGCGAGCATTTTCTGACGTGAGATGAGACTCGGCTGATTCAACAATTCCACCTAAGACAGCAGCATATGCTTTCAATGAAGAAATATGATATTTAGGGATACGCTCATGACATGAAGAAGCACTTCCATCGGTGCCAATTGGTGCGGGTATAAGCAAAAAACCTTTAATTCTTAAAGCTGAAAACGGTACAATAGTGATTAAGTTAAACCCTCTTTCTCGAAAAGAATAAAGGAGATGTCCATCATTAAAGCGTTCTTGGAAATTTGATATCTTAAATACTGTTGTATCAGTTGCGCCAACACAAGCTAAATAAAACCTATCATCACCGCGCTCTATATAGCCACTCACAGCATCGCACAACTGTTTATCTGAAAAATATTTATGACAAAAATGATTATACTTTTCCTCATAAGCCATAATTCCAAGAATATCCACACATTCTTCTTTGAGAGCTTTTCTAACGATTTCCACTGCTCTCGTATAATCTTGTATGTTTGTCAATAATGACTTACTCACTAATTGCAAATTTGCAAGCTGATTATCAGTAATTGCATCATCAAGAATCCGTCCCAACCGCTCGCTAATTTTATCCATCACTATTCTATGCGAGGTTAAAAAAGGCAACTTATGATCATTCTCTCTATTCATTAATCGTAATAAATACTTTGCTTTATTGCCAAATGAACAATAAAGCAAAGTATAGACTTTTTTGAGTATGGATTCGTGATGATTCAGCGATATACTACATACGTGGCAGTTGTGAGATGCAATAAACTCCTCAAAATTCGATATAAGTCTATATTTTGGGTTTTTCCACGCAGTACCTGTCAGCTTATCTCCAACTTGGTAGGTTTCAGGTAAGTATTTGTTTTTTAAATAAGGCGCAAAAGATTCAGCAACCTTTGTTAGTGTATTAGAATACCAGTTATACCGAAATACGGCAACGACATCCGCCTTTATTGCTTTCTGTACGCTCGCAGCAATCTTTTCTATAAAATCGTCTATATCATGAATCTCATGTGATGGCGTCAGGTCTCCCAACATCTGTACAGTAATCTGGGAAATCAACTCATCCTTTGCTGAAACCCAGTATCTGGATATGAGTGATGTTATAAGAATAAGTCCTTGCTTATGATTCTCTGTAAACAAATCAACATCACCTTGCCATGAGCAAGATAAAGCACCAATAAGTTCATTACCAAAGTAAACTGGTGTATGAACTCTGTTTTTATCTCTTACATCAAGCAGCTCAGTATGATCTCTAAGTTCATCGGTTTGGTGATAATCGTTCGCACATTGTATAATCGGTGAATTTTTATCCGTATTAAAATATATTGCGCTTGATTTGTAATTAACACCTTCTCCTATATGGATTTTCTGTTTTGTCGACCCAGCTATGTCGGATAAAAGCAGCTTGTAATCATCGAGCGATACATTTGGGACAGCAACATAGAAAAAACACGAAAAAAAGCCAAGTTCCTTTATAACAGATAAAACCTCGCCAACACTTAGATTGCCTTTAACCGCACTTTCTTGCAGCACTTTTTCGACTTTTAGCAAGATCTCATTATTGATAGGTTCTAGCATATTGATCCAGAGTACTTTTGCATATCAGTTAATCAAATATATAATCACACAGCATTCTTTAAAGGCATAGGAAAGCCTCTTAAAAGCAAAAATTAATCAAGTACGCATTCTTAAACGCCTGTGAAGTAAACAGAGTATACCTACAAAATCCTTGAATGATAACATAAAGGATCGTTCATGATTCGGAATGCTTACTATTGAGAAAAATTCAAAGTCAGAAATTTGAACCTTTTGCAAGACTATCAAGTTTTATCTGTCAACAGTTTTTCTTTATGTAGAACCATTTCCATATATCATTAAATTTGCGATCTTACTGAGTGTAATATCCAATCAAAAACGGTTATTGATCGAACAGAAAGGATCGCTATTTTACGCTCATAATTTCCTGTATATGCTTCATGTGTATTTTAATACTTTTTTGCGGGTAGGACGTAAGTAATATTTTTTTGTCCATAGATAGAGCATATTTTTTAGCTTTTATTAAATATGAGCTATCTCTGTATTCCTTGTATTCCCAATACCAATACCAAGCCGCTGTATCTAATAAATTACTTGATTCATAATTACCTTCATTTATGAGTGATTCAATAGCTGCATAAGCTATCTTCAATTCATCATATGTCTTTTGTTTTTTATATAGTAAAGAATCATTTCCTGCAGAGTCTTTTCCTTCGGCTTCTAATTTCTTAGAAATGACTATATATTGCTCTAATTTATACCAGCACATATTATTCACTAATTGTTCATACTGAGACATATCAAAGCATTCTTTATATTGTGAGTATATGTCTCCCGCCGCATCAATTTCCTCTACCGCAATATCAATATATTCATCGCCTAAAGACCAATAATAATAAGCTAATTTAGATTTTATTCTATAATGGTTGACATGATCTATCCCCTCTGCAGTTAGTAATCGCTCGGACTCATCAAAAGACTGTAATGATTTTTCGATATCTCCTAATAAAAAATATAACTCTCCTATTCTAAAATGAACACAATATCTGTCGTTATTTCGATCTAGCAATTTAATATATTCGTCTAAAGCTTCTTTATGCCTTGCTTCACAAAACAACAAAAAAGCTTTTTCCATACCAAGCCAATAAGAAATAGCTTGATTTTCACTTTCACTTTTTAGATTAACATATTCACGACATTTTTCAAGTTTATTGCATGCAGACTTTATCCAACTATCATTTATTAAGGGATGCACAATTAATTCCTCAATTATCTTCCAATACTCGGAAACAGCATCATATAAATTTTCATTAATTTCTGTAAAGTTAGGTTCGATGGTATTTTCATACTTAAAAAAATATTTTGGGGTAACCAGTTTATTATAATATTCTTCTCCTGCATATTCTTTTTTATTTACATCCTTTAAGTAACGAAGTAAATCTTCTACATTTAAAAACTCTTGTGATAACAAAGAAAAACTTTTTTTAATATGAGGGTGTACGCCTCCTTTTTTGTATGATATGGAATGCTCTAATTCACCCCAAACATCTTGAACTAATGTCCTTAATTGGATTTCGATCCTGACTGAAGAACTTTTGCGCTTAATCACATAATGGACAGACTTATATCCTGATGATCTACGTATTTTCTCAAAAACACATTCATCAAAACACTCTGTAATTTTATATTCAAATTTTTTTATTGAAGGTTCATCCCAATTATATACTGAGCAAAATTTTAACTCATAATCCTTTTCTCCAAGCATAGTTATAAAATCCGTATGAACTTCGAAGATGTCTTCTTCAAATAGACAAAGCAGTCTCAATCCACCGTAATCATATATTTCATTAAGTGGCTTATTTTTCCTTTTAGTTTTCAGATAAATACTTTCCGGTTTTTTAATCCTATGTTTTATTAAATATATTTTATCATTTTTTAGAATATATTGTAACCGCTTTAGTTCTTGATATATGTCATACTCGTTTTTCTCCAAATAATCCGATACTTCTTGATAAGTAACTCTTTGTGTCATTATCTTACTTTTTTTAGCAGTTAGTTAAACACACCTATAATTTTTTTATACTTAGGATATAGCAAAGCCTTTAGCTGTAAAGGCATTCAGCATTTATAAAATGGAAAAAGTATTACTCACTGATCGAATCCAAAAAAGTACTATGCCTTCTGGAATCTAAAATCACTACTTATGCCGATAATATCCTTCGCCGTTTTGGCTTTCCATGAACAAGTTCAAAATCCGTGTGCGGTAACCGGTCGGATACGGAAGGCTTACAATAAATTGGATGGTTCAAGTATGATCGGACTATCGTTAGAGTAATATAATCCGCAACAATCAGACATACATTAACCGAATATCATTTGATAGCAAAATCCGCAACTATCAAGTTATGAAAAACAAAACGCCACTTTTAACAGTTTGATAAAAGTGGCGCAGATAAGAAATGGCTAACAATAATTGAAATATAGGATTAGCCGTCTGTGGGGTCAACTATCATATTAAAGAATATTAGACTATCATTAACAGAAATGTAAAAAAACACTATTGCCCTTTTTCACAACCATGTAAAATTGATTTTAGAAAAAAAATCGTTCAAATCAAAAAAAATTCGCTCTCCAAGCTGATTAAATCTCATCCCGTTCAGTTACCGAAGCAACTTCAGACTCAATAACCTCCGTTATTTTGACATAGAGCTTCCTCCCCAACTCCGTGATATGTTCTTCAGGCTTGACGTTCGAGAAGTAAT
>JBAXPW010000077.1:0-6434 GCA_037132015.1 Candidatus Roizmanbacteria bacterium | reverse complement strand
CACGCTTATAGGTATGGGGATAGGCATAGGTATATGTTTAATTCTCAAACAATAAAAAATAACCTTGAATCAGAATTTCTTACTCAACTCATTTATGTACTTAAACAATCTGAGATAGATACTCCAGATGCAAAACTTATCACAAAGGAATTTTTAGACTTATTTCCTATGCAATCCTTAACAGAAGTAACTGAAAAAATTTCACAATTTACTAAAAAATATCCCCTGTTTAAAAATCTAAATATTATAATAATGCAAATTGCAGAAGAAGAAAAAACATCTGCTCTCCTCAATAAAATGAGAGGATTGTTAAAAAATAATCAAGTTGATGAAGCTATCAACTTAGCAAAATAACAATATGGTAGCAGAAACTGCAACAGTTCCACAACGAGTTAATATAGCACCAAGAGAGTTTGTTGTACCACCACCTGCAAATCTAGCTCGGGTAGAAACAAGACCACAAACTACAGCAAGGGAAATGCCACATACTTCCCTAGTGTTGCGAACTCCCGATACAGCTACAACAAATTTACAAACAGCAAAACAACTTGAAGATAGAAGAGCTACTCAACAACCAGGAGATGTTCTTCGTGATTTTGCTCAACAAAAACCATCATATCAAGATGTACTAAAACAAACATATCTTCAAGTCGCTAATGAAGTTGCATCAGATACTTCTCTCACACCTGATCAAGTCCAATTACTAGTGGCCAGCCGAGTTGCAGATATTCAAACACAATACCAATTAGATCATCCTGATGAAGCAATGTTTACCGTAACGGGTTCAAAACAAAGTAATGACAGATTACTTTCAAGTCTCCTTGGCGATTCACAAGATGCAATCATGAAACCCAATGCTCCACCAACAATTAAAGTCGAACTACCCACTCCCGATCCACAAGTGCAACAACGTATTGCTGAATCACGATCGACTACAGAACAGCAAATGACCGAAACACAATTATTGCGTGAAGAAATTAAAATAATTCGAACCGACCTTGATGAATTAAAAGAACGCATAGATATCTTAGGAAAAGTAGAATTTAGAAACCCCGTAGAGACAAAAATGGATCGTGCAAAAATTCCAAATTTTAGACAAGCAGGGGTAGCTGTGCAACTTCCAGATGGATCACAACGAGTTAGATCAGATGATGGAAGAGACTTCATCGTGCAACTTGATGGAACAATTCTTGAGGTGCATAAACCACCTGAGGTTGCTCCACCCCTCCTTCCTCCCCCACCAGAACAAAAAAAGAAAAATGAAGAAGAAAAAAAAGTTGAAGCAACAACCGAATCATGGGAAGTGCGAGCAAAAAATGGAACAATACCTCCAGTTGAAATGTCTCATCAAATAAATACACAAATGAAACCTCTTGATGCCAACTGGAAAGATATTACCGCAACAACAATAACAATAAATTCTGATGGTACATCAAGGATCATTAGTAATGACGGCAAAACATTTGATATAGATGCTCAAGGAAAAGTAACAGAGATAACAAAAATTGACTTAAAATCATTTGCCCTTTTAATCTTAAGCCTATTAGGAGGTACAGCAATTGTTAGCAATGTTAAGAAAGATACTTAATTTTTACAGCCTTTCATTACCCAAACTTCCCCTTATTCAACTCCTGCCATGCTTTGATGTAGATTGCAATAAATCGTAAAGAAGAAAAAAAAGAAAATACAAATCCCGGAAAACCATCTTGAAAACCTTTGTGTCTAAAAAATGTGAGCAAAAACCACCCGATTGGTTTAAGCATTATATAGGATATAAAATCACCCACCCCTAATTTCGACTTTTCTTTGAGAAGAAGCCCTGCATCAAACGTAGTATATCGATTCCATCGTGTCAAATATCTCTCAAAGTCGGGGTCCGCATAATGCAATAACGCTGTTTTCATATACCCTACTTCGCCTGAGACAATCACATTTTCATGCACATTTTTCAAAACAAAATGAGCACCTTCACGCTTATACAAACGCAACACATAATCAGGGTACACTCCCCCCTTCATCAAATATCTATTCAAAAACCAATTTTTTCGAGGGATAAAATAGCCAGCATAGTGAGTAGGTTGTAGTGAGTAGGTCGTAGCTTCATTTGCAATTATTTCTTGTATTTCCTTTCTCAGTTCTTGTGAAATTGCCTCATCAGCATCAAGTTGTATGATCCATTCTCCTTTTGCGTACTCAATACCTCTCTGTTTATTTTTCAAAAAATTTGCAGGATTATCAACATGATGTACACGTACTTTATCCCCATATGACTTGACAATCTCTACTGTTTTATCAGTTGATCCTCCATCAATTATCACAACTTCATCTACAAAATCATACGCGGAATCCATAGCAATTCGTATGTTTTTCTCTTCGTTGAATGTGGGTATCGTTAATGACAATTTCATATCTAAGTTGTATCATTATACTATGTTGCAAAAAAAATTTTCATACAAGAAAAGAAAAGAAATGCAAATAAAAAAAACATTATTTGTGGTATTTTCTACAGCAATATTGTTGCTATTATCCTTAGTGATTACATATACATATCAAAGTCTCAACACCGAAGCAAGTTTTACTTTTACTCATCAATTTTCCATCAAACAGGGATTATTAGATTTTTTTACAATACCAACGCCTACACACATTTCAATTCCTACAAGTGTTCCCATCCTAACTGAACAATCTGAAACTAAGAAACCAACTGAAACAAACCAAAATATTCCTGAGTGTGGCACTACAGAAGTTGCGTTTGTAATTGATACAACGGCGAGCCTTTCCAATGCTTTTTCTCTGTTGAAATCAGAGCTCGCAGACATTCTCAATCTCATCAAGAGTGTTTCAAATAACAAATATCGAATTGCTCTTGTTGGTTTTGATATAGGAGTTAAAGTGTACTCAAACTTTGAAGACAATAATGCCACACAGATTGATTCACAAATCAAATCTATCAGATTAATTCAAGGAGGATACAGAGAACCAGAACCTTCTGACGAAGCGATGAATACGGTAATAAATAGTCTAGGAAAAGATGGGAGAACTCAAAATATAGATTTCAAACCCGGATTTGGAAATGATAGTACAAAAATTATTATATTCGTAACTGATGCCCATCCGGGAGGTTTTAATGAAACATATACTCCATCATTAGACTTATTTTCTCACACATTAGCCGAAGATGCTAAAAAGAAGGAAATCTCTATCCTCTCAATATTCGTCCCAACACCACTCTCAGATAAAAACAACCCCGCAAGCATTGTAAAAATCATGCAGGACTACGCTTCAACTACAAATGGTATATATATCGCAACTAAACCAAACGGAACAGGTATAGGCGGTAGCATCAAGGATTTTATTAAATCTTGTGGTGGAAAATTGAGCGCAAAATGAACTTCATTCTTTTTTTTGATATAATATATGGTTATGCTAAAACTCGTAACCATACCAAATAAAATACTCACAACTCCAACAAAAAAAATCACAGATTTTGATGATCAGTTGGCAAGAATCGTCAAAGATATGATAGATGTGCTCGATGCACAAAAAGATCCTCCCGGTGTCGGCCTTGCTTCAACACAAGTTGGAATTAACAAATCCTTATTCATAATGAGACCTACTCCACATGATAAAGTTGATGTGTGTATCAATCCTGAAATTATAGAACTGGAAAAAACAACATTTGAAGATGTGGATGAAGAAAATGAGAAAGATGAAGAAGACAGAAAATTAGAAGGTTGTCTCTCAATCCCCCGCGTATGGTCGCCAGTTGTGCGCCCAAATAGAGTACATCTCCGATATCAAACAATAACAGGGGAAATAAAAGAAGAATGGTTTGAAGAATTTAAAGCTACAATCGTACAACATGAAGTAGACCATTTGAACGGAATCCTTTTCACACGACGAGCAGTTGAACAAAATGCACCTATGTTTGAAGAACGAAAGGGTAAGCTCAAACGAATAAAAAATATTTGATTATACTTTTAAAGCTTTTTTTGCTTCTTCGCGCTGTTCTTTTGCCAATTTCATAAGTGGCTCGTATTTGACAACGTGAAGAAATGGTCTTTTACCATCTACAATATCTTTTCGTATGCGCTTTAATACTTTTGAGGCTAGTTTAACACGTTTTGTTTCACCTTCTTCTATAATAAGAACTGAATGAAGATTTGGCATAAAAATACGTTGTGTTTTTGGTGCACGCTTTTTCCAACGTCCTCCAGCAACACCTCTGTGATGAGTATGTGAACGACCAAATAATGCCTTTTTACCGCTCCAATAACAAATATTCATAGTAAGTAAGAAAAATTCAACAACATATGATATCATATTGAGTAATACTTGTCAAAAGGCAAATATTATTTTAATATTCAAGAGTTAATAGAGATCATATGCTTTTTTCATATTTCGAAAATCCCTTTCAACTTATTCTTTACATAATGGTTATTGTTGTATCGATCACAGTACATGAATTTGCTCATGCTCTCACAGCTGATCGACTCGGAGATCCAACTCCTCGTTTGCAAGGTCGTATCAGTCTAGATCCTCGTGCACACGTAGATTTATTTGGTCTTATTTTTCTATTTATCGCAGGATTTGGTTGGGGCAAACCAGTACAATTCGATCCTTTCAATCTTCAAAATCCTCGTCGCGACGCTGCAATCATCTCTGTTGCAGGTCCTATATCAAATTTTATTCTTGCAGGAATATTTGCAATTTTATTTCGATTAGTAGCTGTCAATGCGTCTAGCGTTATATTTAGTGAATTATTTTTTATGATGGTAAATATAAATATTGTACTTGGTGTATTTAATCTCATACCAATACATCCCTTGGATGGTTTTAAAATCGTCGGAGGAATATTACCTTCCAAACAAGCATATGAGTGGTTTGATCTTCAAAGATATGGAACTATTTTTCTCATCGCTCTCATCATCCCAATATTACCGGGTGGACACTCGATGTCAGGTATGATAGTCTCTCCAATAATAAACATTATACGGGGAATACTGCTTTAATTTTTTTTATCTTCCAACAACTCTTTGCGCATCACGAGTAAAATAATCAACCTCTGTAACACCTTTGTGATCGCGATTTATCTCAACAATCTTACGCAATCTCTCACGTAATTCTCGGGCATTAGGAATAGCATGTATGATAACAATTGGGTTTACTTGATCTGATGTGTGTAATTCTACATTACCCAATCCAATCAATCTATAAAAAAAAGGTTCGACACAACATGTATCTTTAACTCTATATAATTGTAAATCCTCTACTCTCTTTGTAAGTACGCCTGTGTATATTTTCAATCGTTCTGTTGTTAATTCATACCGACGTGATGCGACCTCTATCCATGCCCAAATAGCTACAAAAATTGGAATAACTAGCCAAAAAATTAAAAAACAAGCTACATAGAGAGAGAAATTCACTATTTGCGATGAAGAGCCTACCCACAAGAGACGCTCCTTATCATCGTCATCAGTTTCTTTTGCGACATGAATTGGATCAGGCACAACCCAATTACTTTTTGCATAAATATGGCCTGGATTTATTGAAGACAAGTTCATTATATCGTAAAGTACAGAGGATCCAACTTGCGCCTTAGTCTGTGAGCGATTAAGAACTGGCGTATTTTTTTTCTTAGGAGCTGTATTTGTGAAAATATTTATCGCTGCCCCCATACAAAATATTCTATCACAATTTAAACTTTTCTCAAGCCTCAAACTATAATCAATTACATATAAAATATTCTCTATTAAAATGATATTTATACTTCTCGTATTACATCATATCCTTTTACACTTCCAACGATTGCAAAGCCGATGAACATGCCATTGACGAATTTTTGCTCTCAAATTTTTTACTTGTTTCATGAAGTGTTGTTCCAAAAACCGTCGCATCACCTATGATCAAGATATATTTGTTTCCTTTGGAGCTTTGTGTATATCCACAAAGATAGTATTTCGCGCATTTAATAAGCGGTCATCTATATTTTTCAAACTTTTTTATAACAAACAACGCTAATTTTTTTAGCAGGGGTGGAGGGAATCGAACCCCCGTCAAAGGTTTTGGAGACCTCTATTCTACCGTTGAACTACACCCCCAGAAAAGACCTAATTATATCAAAATATATAATCCAATTCAGTTAAATATTTGTATCCTTATATTTTACCCCATCCGCATTTTCATTAACAGCATTTTTATTCGGGATTGGCCAATAAAAAAGGACCTCTAGGTTTCCTACCCTTGACTCTAGCTCCCATCCGCCAAATCGGCGGACGGGTTCCCATTGGTTCTTTTTGGTATTGGATATGTAATTATTCGGTTAACCCAACCGTTGATTGGGTGGTTATACTGGGTTTCGTCTTTGGTCAGATCGTCAGGCCAATAAAAAAGGACCTCTAGGTTTCCTACCCGAATTCTAGCGCTCCAATTCT
>JBAXPW010000076.1:0-6590 GCA_037132015.1 Candidatus Roizmanbacteria bacterium | reverse complement strand
GCAACACCCTTACCTGATTCCGCGTTGGGTAACACTTAATTCCATGCAACTCGATATAATTCATCATAGTGTGTTTATAACAAATTCTATATATAATATAGAAAATCATGGCGCCAAACGTTTTGTATCTCTTGGAAACAATGTTGTCTCTTTTACATTTTTAAATCCAATAATTTCTGCTGTTAAACGTTCGAGCCCTAATCCAAACCCACCTTCACTTGGCATCCCGTATTGAAATGCTTGTAAATAATATTTATATCCCGCATGTTCAGGATCACCACCCATTTGTTTTAGTTGCTCAGTTAACTTTTCATATCGATGTTCTCGTCTACTTATCGTTACTATTTCAACTCCACGAAATAATAAATCTGCTCGTTCTGCAACCTCACCATTTATATCACTTCTATAATGATAAAACTTCATATGGGATGCAGGGAATTCTGTAACATATACTGCATCACTTTCCCAATGATTTGACGAATATTCACAGATGAACTTTTCTTCTGCAGGAGTTGGATCACTTTCATTTCGTGTATCAATGCCTGTTTCTTTAAAATACAGTTCATGTAATTCATTCAATGAAATGGTTGGTAACTTTTGTGTCAGTTTAGGTTTTTGTGATTTTAATGCAATCAATTCTTTTTCATGAGTCATCCAAATATTTTTAACAGTATGATTGATCATACCATCAAGGACCTCCATCACATCTTCAATACCGTCAATAAATCCCATTTCAACATCGACAGTGATAAACTCTGACATATGACGAGTTGTAACTGAAGGTTCTGCTCTATACGTTGCTCCGAACTCAAAGATGCGCTCCAAACTTGCAACCATCATCTGTTTATAAAACTGTGCTGACTGTGCAAGAGTTGCTTCACGACCAAAATAGTCGAGTTTAAATACTTCAGCACCTCCTTCAGTAGCCTCAGCAAGTAACTTTGGGCTATGAAATTCTGTAAAATCGTTTGATTTTAAAAAATCTCGCATATGATCTCCAATACCTGCCTGAATTTTCCATATACCTCGTTCAACAGTATTTCGAATATTTAAAACTTTATATTCAAATAGCGTATCTAAATTTTCAGGTTCATGACTCACTGGCTTATCCACTTCAATAGGAGATACATATTGAACTGGGACATCTATACTTATTTGTGGATCATGTATCTCAACACCATTTGGTGCTCGCTTATCTTCTACAACAATTCCTGTGATTCTCACAATTGTTCCATTTTGAAGACCTTTTAACTTTTGAGATTCTTCAGAAGTATCATCAAGTACTTGTATGATTCCATGCCTATCTCTGATCAGCAAGAATGTCATTCCTCCTAGTTCTCGTTTATTATGAAGCCACCCAGCAATCATTACTGTTTTTTGCACATGTTGTTTTAACTCTGATGATAAAACTCTATCTTTATACATAATTTTAAATAAATATATAACAAAAAACGCCCTTACAAACTTATCATTATGATAAGTTTGTAAGGGCGTTATTACGCGGTGCCACCTCACTTTATACTCTTTATTCTATGACGGGAACTCCCGAAAGGTTCTAATCTCCTATAAAGGATTTCTTCCTTCTGCTCCACTGTGTCTGCAGTTTCAAAGCATTTATGTCGGGACGGCGAGACTTGCTCAACTGTCCGTTTACGATTTCTAGCAACGCGACGAAGAGTAATTACGGACAGTTATTCCTGAGGCATTTGCCGAAGGAAACTCTCCCACTCTATCGACACACTAAACTATACGATTGTCGGGACGGCGAGACTTGAACTCGCGACCTCACGCTCCCAAAGCGTGCATTCTAGCCATCTGAACTACGTCCCGATATTACACTCTTAACAATCTATAACCTTCTTTTTACTTACTGTTCTTTCGGCATAGCCACCCTCCTTCGGCGGGCTATGTCTGTCGACCAAAGGTCGATCGTCCTCTGGACGAAACTACGCACCATATTCATAATGTGATATTTTACCAGTTTTTATGCTCCAGAGCAAATCCAAGAAAAAACCTTCAATTTAACCGTGTTTCATGTACAATAGGTTGATGAATCGTCTAAAAAAAAGGGTTATTACATATGGTATATTTTTTTCATTTATATTTATTCTTTCAATACTCTCAAAATATAATGTCCCTTATGTAAAAGATTTATTCATTTCAATATCTCCTACCGTTCCCGTCAACACTCATCAAGTCCTTTCAGCATCATCTGTGAACAGAGAACTTGCACACGTCAAACGAGTTATTGACGGAGATACCATCGAACTTGATAACGGTGAAAAGGTCCGATACATCGGTATGAATGCGCCAGAGATACAACATGGTAAAAACAAAGCAGAATGTTATGGTAATGAAGCAACACAAAAAAATAAAGAACTTGTTGAAGGAAAAACTATCAAAATGGAGAAAGATATTTCTGAACGCGATAAATTCGGACGATTGTTACGATATGTGTATCTTCCAAATGATGCGTCTCCTAGTTCAGTACTTTTTATAAACGCATACTTAGTCGAACAAGGATATGCACGAGCAAAAGCCTTCAAACCAGACCTTACATATATTCCTTATATTAAATCAGTCGAAACAATAGCAAAAGAAAAAAATATTGGATTATGGAGTAATTGTACAAGTAATTAGTTTTTATTCTAACAATATAGCCCGTGCAGGAGAACCATCCACACCGATAAATTTTGGTGCTAAAACAACAAGAAAATACTCCCCTTCTTCTACATTTTTAAGTTGAATTCCTTCAAGTATCGGAATATTTTTTTCAAGAAATGCAGTGTGCGGACGATGATCTTGCGAACCTCTCTGTTTTATAGATAAATAATCTATACCAATAAGTTTAATATCTTTTTCTGCTAGATATTCAGCCCCATCTCCTGATAAATAGATATAATCATTATAAAACTCTTCATATCCTCTCATTGAGTTGTTTGTCTTTAATAAAATTCTATCACCGTCTTTAATATCTTTAGATTTTAAACTTTCTAATGTTACTGACTCCTTTTCAAATGAAAAATCCAGTACCCGACATGATCCTACAAAGTTCTCAAGCAGAATTTCATCAAGAGATTTACCATCTTTATATATATGTTTTGGGGCATCTATATGAGTTGCCGTATGAGTACCCATTGATATTTTGGAATATGTAGAAGTCCCAGTCTCATTTGAAAACTCCTCAATAACTACACGAGGATTCGCAGGATATATCGTCGTATTACTATCTAATGAAATTGATATATCAATAATTTTTGAATAGTCCATCATTGTTATTTCACCGTTTTATAATCCTTCTCGCCTACTGCATGTCCACCAAATTGATTTCGAAGAGCAGATACCACTTGACCAGTGTAATTTGGATTCTCTATCGAATCAATTCTGAATTGTAAAGCATCCTCTATTACTTGTACCTTTACACCAAGTTCAGTTGCTGCTTTGATAGTCCAAGACCCTTCACCAGAACTTGAAACTTTCCCTGAAATTCCATGCAATTCATTTGTATGAATTTTTAGAGCATTGTGAAGCCACCTTACGAGTCGTGATTCTATTACACTTCCATTGTTATATATCTCTGTAACATGTGAGAGATCCAGATCATATGCGCTTTCCTTCATCACATGAAAACCTTCTCCGATTGCTTGCATCATTCCATATTCAATTCCATTGTGTACCATCTTCACAAAATGCCCAGCGCCGTCTCCAGGAAAAAATTGCACTGCATTTGGCAATGTTACAGCTGTAAAGACAGGTAAAAGATAATCAAAATCTTCTTGTTTTCCTCCCACCATCAGACATGCTCCATTTCGTGCTCCTCCAGGACCACCCGAAACTCCAACATCAATAAATCGAAGACCAGCACTGCGAATTTTTTTTGCGCGCTCCATTGTTTCTTTAAAATATGAATTTCCTGCTTCAATAATAATATCTCCCTTTTTAAGTTCATGAACAAGCCCTGACTCACCAAAAAGAATTTCATCAATTGCTTTTCCAGCAGTAAGCATCAGCCACACAACCCGTGGAGATGATAAACGTTTTAGGGAGTTTTTGAGATCATATATACCTTGAAGTCCTTCTGTCTCAAATTGTTTTGTGACTTCAGATGTCCGATTGTATCCAAACACAGTCCAGTTTTGTTGTAATAAATTACGTGCAATATTTCCCCCCATTTTCCCAAGTCCGACTACGAGAACTTCTTTATTCATCACTGGAACTAAAGGTGATCGGGTTGCAAAATGTTCATTGGCCAATTGAAAAATATGCCCCGTATGAGGAGTGTATATTTTTAATGGAACTATATTGTCATCCCATGCTGAAATAATAGGGTCAATAAATTTCCATGTATATTTAATTTCGTCGGTACTTGCAAATAACAATTGATTTCCCTCAATAGCATCTATAAATAATTTTTCATACTCTTCAACATATTGAGTTTTATCATCACTATTTCTATACGAAAAATTAAAATCCCTTTCTTCAACTTCCATTTGTAAACTACCTGGTTTTTTTGAGACAAATAGTATTTTTATCTCTTCATTTGGCACAAGTTGAATAATTATTTTATTACGAATTGGCATTCCTTCAACAGGAGGGAATATATATGACTTCTCTGGTTTATATGTCACAACTATTTCTACCCTATCTTCACGCATACTTTTTCCACTCTCGAGAATGATAGGTACTCCCTGCCAACGTGAAGATTGAATTTCTGTATGGATCTTAAAATAGGTCTCTGTATTAGACCGAGCATCAACACTTTTCATGTCTCGATACCCTTCATACTGTCCACGGAACGTATATTTTTGAACTTCTTCTGTTGTATGAATACGGAGTGACTTAAAAATTTCTGTACGCTCTCGTCGTATTTCATCAGTTTTGTATGAACATGGATGATTCATAGTGACTAAAGCCAACATCTGCAACATATGATTTTGACCAACATCACGAAGTGCACCTATTCCATCATAAAAACCTCCACGACTTCCTATTCCAACTTTTTCAAAAAACTTTATCTCAATTTGATCTATAAACTTATTATTCCAACTTTGTTCAAACATCGTATTTGAAAACCGAAAACTCAAAATATTTTGCAACATCTCTTTGGCTAAATAGTGATCTATACGATAAATCTGTTCTTCTTTAAATAGTTTTCCCAATAATAAATCAAGTGACTCAGCAGTATCAGCATTTTTTCCAAAAGGTTTTTCCAAAAGTACTCGAGTCCATCCTTCTTCAGAACTACATGGCGATGTTGATCCAGAATTATGAAGATGATTGAGTATAGTCTCGTAATATTGAGGAGGAACTGCAAGAAAAAATAGTTTATTTGAACATGCTTTCCATTCACCATCAATATGCCCCAACGTACCTGCTAATCCTGTATATGATTCACGATTAGTAAAATCGCCTTGATGATAAAAAAAGTAATTCAAAAATCCCTGTATCTTTTCCTCATCATATAAATCATCATAATGATTTTTGAGTATATCAATAATATTATTTTTGAATTCATCATTACTTATTTGTCTTCGCGAAACACCAATGATGCGAAATAATTTAGGAAGTTTGTTTTTTATATACAGATGATATAACGAAGGGACAACTTTTCTTCCCATCAAGTCACCCGTCGCACCGAAAATAACAAAAACTGTTGGTATATTTTTTGCATTCATAATATGGTGATCATACTAAATGCAGACCTCATAAACAAGACGTATTCCAACAATTCATTCATACACTATCCGCAAAAGTTGATTCTTCTTGCAGTTCACTCAATTTATGAATAACAATGAGACCTTCTTTTTTCTCTAATATACCTTGGTCCTTTAACTTATCAATATGGAGTGTAACCGTCTCTCGAGAAAGACCTGTAAGACTAGCAATAATTCTATGAGTTGCTGCTAATTGGATCACTGTTGAGTTATTTTCTATCTCTCCAAAGCTCTGTGCAAAAGATAAAAGTAATGAATTTATTTTTGTTGGAGCATCACCTGCTATAAGATACTCTATGTTCTCCATCAATTCATGAAAACCCTTTAGTATAGACTTGGTAATCCAGAACAATATTTCTGGATCACTTTTGATAAATTCAATAACCTTCGATTTAGGCGCCTTCCAAAGTTCTACAGGAGTAACAGCTTCAAAATAATACTTATTTTCTTTATCAGTTAAAGAATATATGAGAGAGAAATAAAACACTGGCTTAAAAATATGGATCGTTCTTTCCTCACCACTCTCACTAACTGAATATGTGCGTACAAATCCAGATTTTATAAAAGAAATTTGTTCAAACAAATCCCCCGGCCTATAAATATTTTCTCCCTTTTTGAAAGTTGTTAATCTATATTGTTCAAAAAATTTAGTTAGTTTTTCGACTGGCTCAATATTCATATATTCTTATAGGTTTGAAAATAAATATAATACAATAATATATTTTTAAAATAATGAAATCCTTTAAACTAATACAATTTATATTATATCATGATGCCTACATTAATACCATGTATGAAACAATATTTAGTCTAGTTTTTCATCCTTATAGTATATATTACATATTTTTCTTACATATTATGTATGTATTATAGCAC
>JBAXPW010000075.1:0-6692 GCA_037132015.1 Candidatus Roizmanbacteria bacterium | reverse complement strand
CTTCCTGCACCGGTTTTATATACTTCTGCACATTATGTATTGTACCTTCTACGAACTACGTATATGTACCCTTTGACTTTCACCAAAAAAATACGTTGATTTAGATACCTTTTCTTATTATAGTGCTCAACTATTTTTAGAAATGCTCCCCTATTTATAGCGGAACTAATTTCTTCAAAACTGATATCGCGCTCCTTTTTAAGCTGAACACTCTTTTCCTTGCTAAATTCAACCCGTTTCATTTGCATACTTTATATGGTTATGATGACATTGTCAACAGCCTTCATGATTGCAAATTTTAAAAAACATATCAAAACCAGTTAACAAGATATAAAAAGGGGGTAAAACATATATTAACTTAATTCAAAAAAATCTTCATCAACTTCTTTAACTTCATATGTATTTTTTACCTGAACGCCAATATTATATTTAATCATTAAACTTACTAGTTGATCTCCGTCAATAAGTATTATTTTGTGATTGCGAGCATTTTTAGCTTTTTGCTTTGCAGAGTCATCAAAAAGTGAGGTGGTTACAAAAATACCCTTACTTACGTCACCACTCATAGCACCAATAAAATTTCTGATTTCTGGTTCCCTTACCCTATTTCCATCTGCATATCGCTTTGCTTGAATATAGATTTTTTCTATACCAAGCTGATCTTGATTTATAATTCCATCAATTCCACCATCACGAGACTTAGCTGTCTCTTCAAAATCGCCATAGCCCATCTTTTTGAAAAGTCTTAATACAATTTTTTCAAAATAATAAGGATTGCTCTGATGTAACTTATCTAAAAGGTCTTTTTTAAGTGATTTTGTAACTTCTCCAAATCCTTGCTCAATCAAATCAACTGGTGTCATATCATTAGTATCAACATCTGTTGTTAACTCGTCTTTTTTTGATCTGGTTGGAACATACGATTGAAAATCGCTATCATCTTCTATCATTTTTAAAGTAAACTCGGACGGTTTATTATGGAGAAAATCTATACCTTTTTTAGTGATCTTGACTAATCCACGAGAAGGTCTTTCAACAAACTTTCCTTGGTATAAATAACTAACTGCCCAAAATACTCTATTATGATACCTCAGTTCACCGCTATCTAACCTTTCAGATACCTCTTCAGGAGTTAGTTTTATATGACCGTATTTTAAAATTTGATCTGGAAGATCAGAAGTCTTCTGTTCATTCCCATGTTCCAATGCCTTTAATATCGCTAAAAACGTCTGATGAAACTTTGGTATTGCCATGCGCACATTATAGCAAAAACTGAATAAATGTGATAAAAAAACGTATCGAAGATATAATAAAATCTTATGAATGGTAAGTAGTAATTTACCAAAAAACTGTTGAACTTGTTCTCACAGTGTGAGCCAAGCTTAACATTACTCCTCCTTGCTGAAGAAGTTAGATAATATCCTTTATAGTGTGAATCCAGATGGAAGTGAATACGTACTTGTATACCAAATATAGCTGTGACCACTGATCTTAAAACTTTCTAATTTATTTGTAACACATCGATTCTGACCATTTGCAGCAATGAATTTTTTTCCAATACAGTTATCCAATTGATCATTTGTTACCAACTTTGTACAACTACCAATAGCTACAGAACAAGGAATATTTGTATCTAAAATAATTTTATACTTTTGAAATAAAACATTATCCGTTTTCATTATGTATGCGTCTATATGTTCTCCGCCTTTTTCGGCAAAAGAACCACCATAATCTGTATATACTACATGAATTGCATACTTTCCATCACTTGAATCTGCTATTCCAATAACCCGTTGTTCTCTTTGTTTCAAAATAAAATACGCCAATATAGCAACTGTGACAATGATAATACTACAAGCAATATAAATCCACTTACTCATTTTTACACTTCTTTTATCTTTATATGTAGACATTGTCAAATTATACAAAGTAGTAGAAGTTTTTTTCTTGAGATATTCGTGTTAAAAAATGGCTTGCACTGAGCTTGCCGAAGTGCTCCCTTTGGTAAACACATTTAAGAATAAAGATACTGATTTTGGATTTAGTTTAAAAGATATTCCTCCTGCTTTTGAAAAACTAAATCATAAACTTGTAAATAGAGTATTAGCTTAATTCAAAAAAATCTTCGTCAACTTCTTTAACTTCATATGTATTTTTTACCTGAACGCCAATATTATATTTAATCATTAAACTTACTAGTTGATCTCCGTCAATAAGTATTATTTTGTGATTGCGAGCATTTTTGAGCTATTGAGAGAAAATATCACCAATTACAAACCGCTAAGTCGGCTTGATTTTCAGTCAACAATGTTAAATAATGATAAATACTACAAATATGCTAAATGACCAGTATTATTCAATAGAGGAAGTCGCAAAAACGCTAAAGGTCGCCTATCTGACAGTATATAGATGGATAAGGTCAGGTAAGCTTGTAGCTCTCAAAGCTGGCAAGCAATATAGGATTGCGAAGGATGAATTAGAAAAATTCATGATTAGGTATTAAGTTAAAAAATTAATAAGTTTATATGAACTATTGGACAGATTTAAGCATTCAGTTTGCAAATCAAAGAAATTATTTGGACGAGTTGTTTAAGATATATCCCACAATTCCAGATGGCATTAGAGATGTAAATGTTGAAAAGTGGAAAAACGCTGAAGAAGCATTTAACAACAAAGACGATGCAAAATTATTAGATGTACTGCTTGATATGCCTCTATTTCCCATTAAGGACTCCTATGTTGCGTATTTGAAGCGAGACCAAACTGCAATCAAAAGAAACCCCGAAACAGTAGGTCGCTTGTGTGGTAGGCTCTATCAGATGGGTTTAACTAAAATTTTTGAACGTGTGTCAGAGCCAAAGGAAACAAATAGGCAGATTGGTCCACTATTTAGAAGATGGTTACAAAAAGGTGAACTGGGCTTGCCATTATTAGAGCTGGCAGAATTTATTAAATCAAGTGAAAACGCCATATTGAACAGCGCCGATGCGGGCTTAATGCTCTTTGCAAGAGAACACTTAGGTTATCAGGGCACAAAAGGATTAGATATGGTAATTAGGATGCACAATAAGTATGTGATTGGAGAAGCAAAGTTTTTAACTGATTTCGGTGGACACCAAAATGCTCAGTTTGAAGATGCAAAAAATTTATTAAAGGATAAAAGTGCAAGAGCTATAAAAGTCGGTATTCTTGATGGCGTTCTTTATATAAAGGGTAGGGGCAAAATGTATATGTATGCCACGCAAAATAAAGAGGAATACAACATACTAAGTTGCTTGTTGTTAAGGGAGTTTTTATATCAAATTTAATTCTATGAAACTAGATTATAAAAATAAAAGGACCGAAAAAGAAATTGTTAATTCAATAGGTAGTTTAAATTTTTCATCAGATTTTTCAGCGACAGATAATCTTTTAATTAGAGGCGAGAATTTGAATACCCTCAAGTTTTTAATCAATAGGGGCTTTGGTAATAAGGTGGACCTTATATATATTGACCCGCCATTTGCCACTGGGAACACTTTCCGTAGGAGCGATGACAGGTCAGCCACTATAAGTAGCAGTACAAAAGACGAGATTGCATATATAGACAACAAAGTTGGAGCTGTGTTTATTGAATTTTTAAGGGAGCGCCTTGTCTTGTTAAAAGGACTAATGAGTGAAAAAGCATCAATATATCTACATATTGATTATAAAATTGGGCATTATGTAAAGGTGATGATGGATGAGGTTTTCGGAATATCAAATTTTAGAAATGACATCACGCGAATTAAATGCAACCCTAAAAATTTTAAACGTAAGGGCTACGGTAATATCAAGGATTTAATACTATTTTATACGAAGACAGACAACTTTATTTGGCATGAACCAATGGTTCAACGTGCTGATAATGAAATTGAGAGATTATTTAAGAAAATAGATAAATATGGAAAAAGATACACCACAACACCTCTACATGCTCCAGGAGAAACAAAAAACGGAGCCACAGGTCAAATGTGGAGAGATAAGTTTCCTCCGAGGGGAAGACATTGGAGATACGACCCAAAAGTACTTGACGAACTAGACGCACTGAGTTTAATTGAATGGTCAAAAAATGATGTTCCTAGAAAGATTATCTATGCGGATGACTTATCTCTCAAGCGCATGCAGGATGTGTGGGAGTTTAAAGATACTCAAAGTCCAGAATATCCTACACAAAAAAACCTTGAACTACTTGAAATGATTATAAAAACATCATCAAATCCGAAATCACTTGTCCTTGATTGTTTTTGCGGTTCAGGCACAACACTAGTCGCATCTACTATCCTTGGACGTCAGTGGATAGGTATTGATGACTCCAATCAAGCCATTAAAACAGCGAAAAAAAGACTTGAAAACAACGGCGGATTATTTTCTACTTTTAAAAACATTGAGGTATTATGAAGAAGGCAGTCATACTTGCACGAGTTTCAACACTGCGACAAGAAAAGGAGGGGCTATCTCTCAAGGATATTCAGTTGCCTATACTTCGGGACTATGCCAGAAAGTTCTTCAACAAGTTCAGTACATTTATTGTAACCTAATGTACCATCTATAAGCTTTTGCTTCTTTGCGTGACTCCATCCTTTTAGTTGTTTTTCACGCTTAGCAGCCTCATACTTACTCTGGTATTCCTCACAATAGACCAGTTTCAGATCAGAAAATTTTTTAGTAAAAAATGACTTTTCTGTCTTATGCTGTAATAAACGATTTCTTATATTATTAGTTATACCTATGTAAAAAATCTTCTGATCGCAAAGAAGCATGTAGACATACCACTCTTGTGTATTCATGATAAAAATGGCTTGCACTGAGCTTGCCGAAGTGCTCCCCCGCCAGGATTCACTTGAAATAAGTTCAAGTGTAAACGGACCCGAGTCTCAAATCCAATCGACAAGGGTATAAAAAAAGAGAGGGAAAAATCCTCTCTTTTTTTATGCTCCCCCATTCGGACACTATGCGTACCCAAAGACTTGAGGTATATTTAAGGGCTTATATGTTTATGTAGTTATATTGAGAAAGAAGTATAATTGTATTAAATTAAAAAGTGCTTATTAATTTTCGTATACATTGAATTTTATATTTATCACAATAATATGATTAAAAAATTAAAATATCTAGTTTACCTAATATATATTGGTGATGAAAGCATTGGAAATTTGGTATTATTCGTGGGCTTACTGTGTATTTTTAATGGAAGTATCCCTTTTTTTATAGTTTGTTTTATATTCTTTATAGCAACACGATTACCAAAGTTAATTAATAATAGTAATTATATGCTTTATCCATTTTTTAGTTGGGAAGAAATTAAAATTATTGATAAAAAAGCTCGACGATTAAGATTTATTTCAAATGAATTATTTGATGATGTAATGTCAAAAGAAAAATTAAATAAATTAAAAAAACCTGAAAATTTAGATAGTAAAGTTACATTTGAATATGTAAATGATAAATTTATAAAAAAATGTAAAGAGTATTTTAAATACACAACTGCATGTGATATTTACAAAGACCAAAAAAACTATATGATTAAACAAAACTCTTTAATTTTACTAGGTCATAAAACCTATGAAGAGGTTGAAGAAGAATCTCACTTTTATATCGGTAGTAAAAACACATTGTATAGCATAACTGAGGCTGAGGGATCTTATAGTTTTAGAGAGGATTTTCAAAAGATTATTGATAATCAATATCAAGAACACATAAATCTCGTCAAAAGTGAATTAAATATTCAAACTAACTAACAAAAGATGAAATTAGCAATACTGCTATTAAGGGATTTTTAATAATAATTTCCAACCCAATATATCCTCAAAAAAGATAGTTCCTCCATGTGTTTTTTTCACTTTTCAACTTATTTTTAAGACATACTTGAGAAATATTTAAGGACTTATATGTTTATGAAGTTGTATTGAGAAAGAAGTATAATTGCATTATATGAAAAATAAGTTAATTGGATCAACTATTACTCTGGTATTAGGATTATTAATCTTAGCATCTCCAGATCACAGCACATCTACAAGTGGCTTTTTAATGATTTGTGGTTCATTTGCCTACAAGGCGAGAAGAAGACAAAATGAGCAACCATCTACAAGTTGGAAAATAACCGAGATTATTTCTATTATTATCTTTCTTATTTATACAACAATTGGCATGATTAAAGGAGTTTGGTATGACAAGCCTTTTACTTTTATAGTCATCCCAGTAGGTTTTATAAGTGCATATGTTATAGCACTTATAGATCGAAATAAATTACTACAAACAAACTCAAGAAAAAATAACCAAGAGTCTAAACAAGATACTTTATTGAGTTATGAAGAACTTACAGAGGATAAAAAAAATAAAGAATCAAATATAAAATTTACTAAAGAAATTGCTCAAGAGTCCAAACAAGATCTCCTACTAAATCTCGAAAAGCTTGCAGAACTTAAAGAAAAAAAAGTCATATCCAAAGAAGAATTTGAAAATAAAAAGAAAATTATATTGGAAAAAATATAGTCCTATCTTTTTCTTATATGAC
This sequence comes from Candidatus Roizmanbacteria bacterium, assembly GCA_037132015.1. Classification (GTDB taxonomy): domain Bacteria; phylum Patescibacteriota; class Microgenomatia; order UBA1406; family GWC2-37-13; genus JBAXPW01. The sequence goes on along the minus strand of JBAXPW010000075.1, from coordinate 157 downwards.
CAGTACTTAAACCCTAAATTCAAAATCAAGTAATTTTTGATATCTCCTCGTAGGTTTCCCCTTGTAGAATGGTCTCTTTATATCCTCCATTTGTTCATCTATGGATACGCACCCCGTTCCCTGTACCAGTTAACACACTAAATAGAACATCCTAAAA
>JBAXPW010000074.1:0-6908 GCA_037132015.1 Candidatus Roizmanbacteria bacterium | reverse complement strand
CTTTCGTGTTATGTCTGCCTAAAGTTGCAAACCTGTGTTATTGGGGTATACATAATTCTTGCATCATGTTCAAAAGGATCCTGTTGCAGTGATCTAGCTATTTGTATAGCTCTCTCTGCTACATAAAGGCGAAGATTATTAGTATTTAAAAAGGTAGGTAGTCTATCAATGTAATAGATATATGTATCTTTTGCTATGTCATGCAAAAATGAAGTACAGGTAAATGCATCAATCACATAATCTATTCCCTCATTTGCAAATGTATTTGCGGAATTAAATAGTTGAAAAATGAGGGTACTGAATGTATTTGTTTCATCAAATGACATGTTATATCGATGCTGAAAATATATTGATTCAATATATGATTTTTGAAGCGCTACTTTTTCCGCTAATCCAAGATTTGATGTCCTTATTACAGAAAATTGAGAACCAATATCAAGAGCTATGAGCTCTATTTTTCTATTTCTATTTTTCACAGCTTCGGGATCTGTTGTGTCAAATTGGGGAAACGCATTATGGAGATTGTATTGAACTTCATGGATCAATGAAGCAATCTGTGCAATTTGTTCAGGGCTTTTATTATTGAGTTGTGAATAATCTACATTTATGATTGGATTATGAACTATCAGATCATAGAATTCTTCACTAAGATTTCTGTATTCTTGTTTAAATAATTCATGATAGCTTGTTCCTTTGAGAAAATCTATAAGTTTTTGATTGATATCACAAAGTTCTTCAATTGATGATGGTGGTGTTGTTTTTAATCTTTCTACTTTATTACAAACAATTGCAAAATCATCCATATATACTCTTGTTGTCTCAAGTTTTCTTTGGTGATTATTCAAATATGAAATATCTCTTGGGGGTGGGAGTCTTGAAAATTCACCTTTTGAGTAATCTAAATTGTATATGATAGAATCAATGTATTGAGTATGATTACTAGGTATTTTAGTTCGACATTGTTGAATAAGTTTGTTTTCTAATTCACGAATATCTATGAATTGACGCAACTCATCTTCTGTGATTGGAGAATAAGGAGGAAAAGTACCATGTATCCAATTGAAAACTTTTTGGTTTGATCTTTCATTTTTGTTTCCAAGCACACCTTGATCACTCACAACATAGCGCATACAATCAAGAATTTCTGCGTGTTCAGCAGGTCGAAGAGTCTCAACATACTCGTCTGATATGATGCTCTTTACATCTTCCCATAAAGTTTGACGGACAGTCTCCATTCTTTGAGGATCAATAGGTATATGTTGATCATTTGCTAGTTTTAGACGACTTCCATACGTTCTTACATATAGTCTTTTGACCTCTATATTATCCTGATCAGCTTCACGTAGTGCAGTAATTACTCTGAGAAATGATGACTCAACAGATTCTTGTCTATCTGATGAGACTGGATCCAGACTTTCTATAGATTTTATCCATCTTGGAACAGCAGTATTGAGTGCATGTACTAAGGAACTTCGTTGTTCTGGTAGATTGATGCGTGCAATGAGTGCTATTTCTGCAGAATTAGTATGAATTTGTACTGGGTGTAATAGTATATTGATATGATGAGAGATATCTCTTGTCTTAGGACCAAGTGGGTGTGGTAGTAAGTATGGGTACTCTGTAACCATAGGTTACGAAGCTAATTTATTTTCTGATGGGAACATTTGTGGTGTTTGCGCCACTCCTCTATCACGATTTACTCCCATTATACTATATGATGGAGGAAAGGTAGATGTTTCAATCGTCCATTGCATATGAGCAATGCGTTGTAAGATTGCTGGAACCAATAAATTTTGTGGAATTTGGGTTGAAATTCCTCTTCTCTCTACATTAATATATTGTTTCACATATCTATTATAAAAAACGTCTATACAATCTTGTGCTGTACCACCATTATGTAAATTAAGGTTTTTTGCTATTTCGGAATAACTTATGTTTTGCTGAAGCATTGTTAAAATTTGAAGTTCTTTATATGTAACATCAATCCCAAGTACCGAATATACAGGACTAATTCCATGACGATTCATAACAATGCTTTTGACGGCAATATGAGGAGCTTGTGTATTATCTTGATATATATAATTCCATAAATATGTTATATGATTATCCATTTGTTGAAGAAATTTTTGATCAAATAGATAGAGACTTTGCGCTTGGTGAATAAGTGTTTGACGTTTCATATCTCCGTGAAATTGAGCATTTCTTCGTAAGGCTTGAAAAGTTAGGTGTTTTGCTGATGATCTTGAAGTATTTAGATTCATTCCAATATCTGCACAACTCATTCCAAGGGCACGTAATCCAAGAGCATGTAATTCATCACTTGCGAATACTAAATGTTGTCCTTCAATTTGTACAAATCCATACGGCAAATTATATCTTGGATTATATGACATACGACCACATAGTATTTGAGCGTTGGTTGAACCAATACTGATCTGACGAGATTCCATATACTATTATACATAATAAATATGTAAAAGTGATATATAAAGTATCATTATGATACCTCTAGGCTTATTTTGAACTTGTAAATATGACTACGATCGTGTAAATTATAGAGACTACTTTTTATAGTAGAAAAATATATGCAAAAATCAGCCTATACATATCTAAAAACAGTAAATACATTAGTGCTGTGTGCTGGTCATGGAGGCGGAGATCCCGGAGCAGTAACGAATAACACTCTCGAGTCTGATCAAAATCTATTTATTGTTAATGAGGTTGCGCGATTACTTAAAACAAAAGGTATTGAGGTTGTGATAGCTCCACCAGAAATGGGACTTGAATCATCTATTGCATGGGTCAATCAACGATATGGATGGGGCGATGCATGGGCTATAGAGTTTCATAGAGATTCTGCAACAGGTATAGATGTTATCGAAGGATCAAAACGAGTAGGAATATTTGGATATGGAACATATGATACATTTGCCGAAGATACTGATAGCATGGATATTGCACGATTTATGAAAGATGTAGTAATTCGTGAAGGCGCTTCCTCAAATAGTTATGCAAAAGGTGATGATAAAGTTCGTTTTGGAAGATTGGGATGGATACGTGATCTTGCGTGTGTTTCACATCTTATCGAACTTGGATTTATGCAGGCAGATGGGTCTGATACAAACCTCAAAGAATTAGCTCGCAAAGCAACAGTAGCAATCTATGAAGCGTTTACTGGTGAGCAGTATATCCAGACTACTATTCCAACTCCAGATCAAACGTCGTCTGGTTTTGACATCTCCGCATTACGAGCTCAAAACAATCCAGATGTTTGGAATAGTACATACATCACGCTCCAAATAAAAAATGCAGTAACACAAACACAAGATATTGAATTTCTTTTAAAGCAGATCATAGCAAGCGAAGATGCTCATGTAAATGCTACAAAACAACTTGATGTTTTTCAAACACAGATTAAAGATCTTCGATCAAAATTAACAACCACTCAGATAAATTATGATCAACAGATTAGTATACTTCAACAGCAATTGGCAAATGGTCAAACTCAAGATCCTAATTTAACTGCAAAAATTATAGAATTACAATCTCTCATCGATAAGCAAATTACTTTGATCTCAAATCTTGAGCAAAAAGTAACAACACTTCAGACAGAAAATGATAATTTGAAAGTTTTGGATCCCAGCACCAAGAATTTTTTTCAATCCAAAAAGGTATGGATTAGTTTGTTGAGTAATTTATTATCGTTTGGTCTCGTAATTTATCAGACTGCAAATATTCAAATGACTGATTCATGGCAGACTATTGCGATAAAATTAACATCGGCTGTTTTAGCTGCATTGGGGATTTCAACTGTAGCAAATCAATACGTCAAGACTCAAGGACTCATAGATGCATCAGCTCTTGATGCACAATTTAGATCTACTACTACTCCGGGGAATTAAAATAACATATCATTTTTGTATATTGTCATCCTAATGAATTTCAGGATCCATGGTTGGTATATTACAAAGCATGAGAAATCAGTACTACGTATATATTTTAGCAAGTCAGAAATATGGTACGTTATATATTGGTGTAACAAACAATCTAATAAAACGTGTGTATGAACATAAAATGCACAAGATAAAAGGTTTTACAAGCACCTATAATGTCACAAAACTTGTTTACTACGAAGAATATTCAGATGTTAATGATGCTATTAGTAGTGAAAAAAGGCTTAAAGCATGGCACAGAGATTGGAAAAATAATCAGATAGAAATATTAAATCCTGATTGGAATGACTTGTATCCAAAGTTGTGTAGGTAACTTCCACCATGGATCCTGAGATTCCTCAGGATGAAAGGACAGTAGATAATTTATATCTTTAGAGTATATAATACTCCCATGACACCTATTCGTACCTCTCCCCTCCTCTCTTCTGATGCTGTATTGGAGCAGGTTTCTGGCATTGTGAAGCGGGTAACGTTTCACAGTGTTGAAAGTGGATGGACAGTGCTTAAAATTTCCCCGTTTAATGATCCTGCAAAAGAGATTACTGTTACGATCCATCAATCCAAAGTATTTGCGGGTGCGACGATGGATTTTTTTGGCAACTGGAATGTACATCCCAAATATGGAAATCAATTTAAGGCTATAAAAGCAGTGGAAAAAAAACCAGCAACAGCAAATGCCCTTGAAAAATATCTTGGCTCAGGACTTATCAAAGGTGTAGGTCCAAAAACGGCAAAACGTATCGTCAGTTATTTTGGTAAAGATACTCTCGATGTTTTTGATACTTCGATCGATCGTTTGAAAGAAGTTACTGGTATTGCAGAGCTCAAACTTGAGATGATAAAAAAAGGGTGGATCGAGCACAAAGAGATCCGTGAGGTGATGATGTTCTTACAATCCTATGGTATTAGTACATTATTTGCAGTGAAAATTTACAAGTCATATGGCAATGATGCAATAAAAATTGTTTCCGAAAATCCTTACAAACTTGCAAAAGATATTTATGGCATCGGATTTTATTCAGCAGATCAGATCGCTCTGAGTATGGAAATTCCTAAAGATTCTCCCAAACGTATCACCGCAGGTATTGACCATGTACTTGATAGTAGTCGTGAAGAGGGACACTGTTATCTCACTCGCGAGCAGATCATCAAAGGGGTGGATAAACTTCTTCAATTAGAATGTGAAGAAAAAACAAATGAGCTCTTAGAGTTGATGGAAAAAAATGAAGATCTCAAAGTGCGTAACTTGAATGAAACAAAATGTTATTATTCCAAATCGCTCTATTATGATGAGATGTATATTGCGGGAAAAGTAAACACCCTTTCAAAACACCATATTATTGTTGATTTGGAACGAGTCGATTCATGGATCAAATCATTTTGTGAGAAGACAAATACAGCACTCAGTGATGAGCAGGCAGAAGCAGTGAAAGGAATAGTTACGAATGGATTTTCCATTTTAACAGGAGGTCCGGGATGTGGCAAAACAACTACAACACGAGTGCTCGTCAAACTTCTCAAAGCAATGGGAAAAAAGGTGGTATTGTGCGCGCCCACAGGGCGCGCATCACAACGTATGTCAGAAGTGATTGGCGATCAATCAAAGACAATTCATCGTCTTCTTGAATGGGCGCCAGCAACAGGGGGATTTAAGAAAAATGAAGAGGATCAACTTAAGGCAGATTTTCTGATCGCCGATGAATGTTCTATGCTTGATATTCATCTTTCTGCATCATTATTGCATGCAATTCATACAAATACACAAGTATTATTCATTGGTGATGCTGACCAACTTCCATCAGTCGGTGCGGGTAATGTGTTTAAGGATATTATTGCTTCAAAAAAAGTAACAACATTTCATCTCACAAAAATTTTTAGACAAGCTCAAGAATCTCTCATCATCACGTATGCTCATCAGATCAATCATGGTGAGACGCCCCATATTGAATCACCATTTTATAAACCTGATCTCTGGCTTGCAAAGACTGATTGTTTGTTTGTCGATTCTGACGAAGCAACTCAGGACCAATTACATTTTATTCGTCGTGTCAAACAATACTCCACTCCCCCATCAAGTGTTATGTATAGTGGTCCTACGCTTGATCCCAATTTATATACAGAAGATGGTGAAGTTCCTCTGCCAGACAAATATAAACATGTCGATCTTGAACGGTTATTCGTCGCTGACTCGCGCGCAAAAGAATTAAAAGAAGTTCTCAAAAAGACTCATCCATGGTCATCTCTTCACTATGGTCTGACAGCAAGTGATATGATCAAGAGAATATATTCAGAGACAATTCCCAAATATTTTGGTAATAACACAGAGGTGCAGATACTTTCCCCTATGACTCGCGGATCTCTCGGAACTCATCAACTCAATATTGAGATTCAAAAAACAGTAAATCCTGCGCGTGTTGGTCTCGCACAATTACAGCTTGGTGATCGTATATTTCGTGTTGGCGATCGAGTAATACAAAAACGTAATAACTATGATCTTGAAGTTTTTAATGGAGATATTGGAAAAATTGCAGAAGTAGATAATGAAGAAATTCGTATCACTGTTGCGTATATTTCGGGTCAAGAAAAGCGACTTGTTGTGTATGAACGAGATGATATTTCTGAAATAGAGTTGGCATATGCGATCACGATTCATAAATCACAAGGAAGTGAATTTCCTGCGGTCATCATGCCGTTGTTTAATCAACATTTTTCGATGCTTTTCCGTAATCTTATTTATACGGGATTAACTCGTGCAAAAAAGTTAGCAGTGATAGTGGGTAATCGTCGTGCACTTACGATTGCAGTGAAAAATAACAAGATGCTGATAAGACAAACAGCTCTTCAGTATCTTCTTCAAACAGGGGCAAATGAACAGGATGCCATCTCACGGCCGAGGTTGTTATAACTCCTATACATAATAGATGTATATAACATAAAATATATTCTGTATTATTG
>JBAXPW010000073.1:0-6966 GCA_037132015.1 Candidatus Roizmanbacteria bacterium | reverse complement strand
AACTTCCTGCACCGGTTTTATATACTTCTGCACATTATGTATTGTACCTTCTACGGAATAAGTAAAATATTCGCTTTCATTTTTAGTATTATACATATAAAATATGCAATTAATATATTAAAAAAATTTTATCTAAATGATTATATGAAAAGAAAAAAGAAGAACGTATTAATAATTGGTTCAGGAGGAAGAGAGCACGCTCTTGCATGGAAGATGAAACAATCAAACCATGTTGAACAAATCTTCATAGCACCGGGAAATGGCGGAACTCAACAGGTTGGAAAAAATATACCCATATCGATAACAGACATACAAGGACTTCTCACATTTGCAAAAAATAACTCTATTGATTTAACAATTGTTGGTCCTGAGATTCCCCTCGAACTTGGTATCGTTGATATCTTTCAAAAGGAAGGGTTAAAAATATTTGGTCCAACATTAAAGGCATCGATGATAGAAACTAGCAAGGTTTTCTCTGCCGAATTTATGAAACGTCACTCTATTCCTAGCCCTGAATTTCATATTTTTACATCATATAAAGAGGCTAAGTTTTTTTTACAAAATGCTAAGAAACAATATGTCATAAAGGCTGATGGATTAGCAGGTGGTAAAGGAGTTATTGTTCCCGCAAATACCAATGATGCATTAGAGGGATTACAGCGTCTCATGCTTGAAAAAGAATTTGGTAAAGCAGGAGAAATCGTCATTTTGCAAGAAAAACTTGTTGGGTGGGAAATTAGTTTTATTTCAATATGTGATGGAACCAATGCTTTTCCCCTTCTTCCTTCTCAAGATCACAAACGAATAGGGGAAAGTGATACAGGTCTCAATACAGGTGGAGTAGGGGCATATATTCCTGTTCCATTTGTTACACCATCATTGCATAATCAAATTCTTGAAACAATTGTATCTCCTACTATGCGTGGGATGAAAAATGAGGGAACTCCTTTTGTTGGAGTTTTAAATGCGGGACTTATTGTTACTGAAAATGGTCCTTACGTATTAGAATATAATGCTCGATTTGGTGATCCTACCACAATACCAAATGTGATGCTACTTACATCTGATTTATACGAAATAATCGAAACTGCTACAACTGGAACATTAACAACTGATCATTTACAGTTTTCTTCAGATAGTTCTGCTTGTGTAATATTAACAGCAGAAGGATATCCTGGAAAATATACAACAAATGATGAAATTTTTAACTTAGATCTAGTGGGTAGTGATGTTCAGATATTTCATTGTGGTACTGAATACAAAGAAAATAAATATTATACAAATGGGGGACGAGTAATTAACATAAGTGCGAATGCTCCTACTGTCAAAGAAGCTTTAGCAAAAATATATTCAGAAATTGGTCCCCAAAAAATACACTTTAGGGGCATGCATTATCGCAAAGACATTGGACATCAAGTAATTAATACATCTCAATAATTAACATCATATGGGAAAAATAATTGGAATATTAGGTGGTATGGGTCCAGATGCGACTGTGGAAATGTATAAACTCATTATCAAAGAAACACAAGCAAAAACTGATCAAGATCATCTCCATGTTATTATTAACAGCTATCCTCAGATTCCTGATCGTACAAAGGCCCTCCTTGGCGAAGGAACACATCCACTACCAACTTTGATAACGGGTGCCCAAGTACTTGAACACGCAGGAGCTGATTTTATTGTTATACCTTGTAATACTGCTCATGCTTTTATACCAGAGATGCAAAAACATCTGAAAATTCCCATTCTTGATATGATTTTGGAAACAGTAAAAACCTTACACACAACCTTTCCTAATATTCAAAAAGTAGGACTTCTTGCAACCACAGGAACGATTAAAACTCAACTCTATCATTCATACTTAAAAGGATCACATAGAATAATAACGCCAAATACATACGAACAAACAATTATTATGGATGCAATATATGGTATAGAGGGAATAAAAGCTGGGTATATGAGTTTAGCTATTAAACAAAAACTACGATTTGTTATTCAATCTCTCAAATCCCGTGGAGCTGAGGCCATCATTTTGGGCTGTACAGAACTGTCTCTCGTCTTCTCCTCAGATTATGAAATTTTACCATTACTTAATCCTATGCAATGTATTTCTTCAAAAGTTGTAAAAGTAGCACAAGATACCCTCACTCTTTCTTCTGAGTCGATTAAATCCATCTCAATTTAGCATTACAAAAAATATGGATTCATCAAAAACAAAAGTAGAGTAAAGTGCTAAAACTTTACACTTTCCGAAGAAAACAAAATTTCTTATTAAATTTGAACTCAGTCATGTTGTTATTCTTAAAGAACTAAACAAACTAGTGGCACAAGGGATTATCCCAAAACTCCCCAACTGGAAGATGTAAGCATTACCAGAGAGGTATAAAATAACTATATATTATTTGCTTAATACGTATCGTGTAATTTATATTTAATCAATCTTCTCGCTTCAAGTTTGAGAACATGGGGAATGAGTTTTTTATATACATCACAATAGGGTGTGTTTGAACTATACATACCTTTTTGTTGATATGTTAAAAGGGGACATCCACCACAACACACATATTTCCATTTACATGATTTACAAGGTATTTTTCCTTCTACCGTCAATCCAACAGGTTGAATAAAATTACCTTTCTTCATCGTCTCAATAATATCTTCATCATCTATGGATCCGATCACTCGATCCTGTTCCATCTGACAACTGAGAATTTTTCCATCGTGTCTGACTACCAGATAATTGTTTCCAACACCACAGGTATTTAAATGAGGTCTCTCAAAATTGACTCGATCAAGAAGACCATTTATTAATTTTTTTGTTGGAATATTTTCTGTAATTTTTTGATACGATTTTATTAATTGTGTGATAAGTAATGTGTTGCTATTTTCTAAATCCTTATCGGGACAATTTTTTTCTCTTACAAAGCTGTATACAAAAGGCACTTTCTTTTTTAGAAGATATTCAGTAAATTCGGGAATATTCTCAACATTTTGAGAAGAAATTGTAATAATAACATTAAATGGAATCTCGTATTTTTGCACAATCTCAATACCTTTTTCTACATACGCAAAACTTCCCAAACCATTTGCAAATACACGTGTTCTATCGTGAAAGTTGCTCAAACCATCAAAAGAAATACCAAGACGAATCGTATTTTCTTTTATTATGCGACATACTTTTTCTGTAAGTAATACACCGTTTGAAATCACTACGAAATGAATACTTATTGCATTTTTTTGAGCTAAGTTTTTCGCATAGTGGATAAGAGAAATAACATGAGCCAACTCAAGCACTGGTTCTCCTCCTGCAAATTTTATCACAATAGTCTGAATATTATGTTTTTTGGCAGAAGAAATAATCACATCAATTGTCTTTTTTGCAGTATCCGGATTCATTTTTTCATTTGTTTTATTCACATAACAATACGTACATCGCAGATTGCACTGATTAGTGATATGGAGCCATACAACAAGACGTGGAGGCTGTTTGCTTAACCGAAATGATGAAATAATCTGCTTATCAAAATATATTATTTCAGCACGCTCCATGGAATATAATAATGTCTGAATTGCTTTGAAGGTGCAATTGGGATCATCCTTAATTAGTAATGAACAAATTTCTTCAATATTCCTTTTCCCATCAATGAGTCTATAAAGTTGTGTTGCTTCTTTATTGAGTACGGACATACCTTTGTCAGAAAGGGGATTGTACACCATCAAATATCCATCAACATCATCAGTAAAGTTTTTGTGATATTGTTTGGGCACACTCTTCTTGTTATCATTATTCATATAATTCCTTTCTTAAAAATAAAATTACGAACAATGACCTGAACCTGGTCCGCAATCATCACAGTCATATGAATGTTGGACATCAGTCGGAATTTCCTTTTGCATAGGGAAATATGAATATACTGGTGCATAAGGTGTATTAACTGGTTGTGGACGCTCTGGTTGTGCTGGAGGAGTATATCCGCCTTGTCGTTCATTCATACTTTTTTGAGTAAAAAATGATAATTTATGTACCTAATATTGAGCTTGATTATATATTATTATGAACCTATTTTGATATACTCAAAAAATATAGATATGAAATTATCACAGGTATTATGTATCGCTCTGGATTCATGATTGGTGACAAGATAAAATGTAGATGAATAGTGGAAAGTATTGTTTATAATCTCTAAGTTTCCCTAGTATTTGGAAATAATGATTCAACATCTTTAGTTGAAAGTCCTAACCATCCGTGAACAAATGGTATTGTAGCCATAGCTTTTGAAACAGCCTTACCTTCTATTCCAAAAGGGAAACTCGCAACTCTGACCAACTCGATTAAACTGTCTTGCCCTCCAACTGGAGCAACATAGAGTTGTTGAATCTTCTGACGCGTCCCACCCGATATATCACGAGTATATAACCCCATATTCCTATCAGATTTATGTTGAGCGTCCGAATTTGGAAAATACATCTGGGTGGTATCAGCCAGATTTGTAAATGGGACTTTCTCGTTTAATACACCGATCTTTTTTAATAATTGTTCTTGAGCAGCAACTACTGTTTTTCTTCCTGGTACTATCGAATTAATTTTCCCACTAACTCCTTTTGGAATGAGCGTAAAAGGTAAGTATAGTCGCCTTATACCATTATTAATTTTTACCCATACTTGTCCATCTTGTTGATTAGATTGTTCCCATCCTATACCAACTAATGTCTGTCCTATAGTCTCCCTCTCAGATCGAGAAATACGTTGTTTTGTAGCCTCAGCCAAACCCAAAAATGCAGGAGCTAATTTTTCCCATTGTTCACGCACGTGTCTTTCCAATATCCCTTCCAGTTCCTTAGGTGGGATACTTGACGAATATCCTTTGAAGGCAGTTATAAACTCATCCAATACACCTAGAGTCTCAACAGATGGATTTGACATAATATAGTTATAACAATTAAGAGGAACATTATACCACAAGCTGAATTCTAAGTTGAATCCGAACAGCTAGTAAGGAAACTGTTAAAAACTTCGTTAGGTGTACGATATTGTAGCACCTTTCTAGGTCTATTGTAATCTCCTTCCTATTTCCCGTATACTCTCTCTTTGCACGAGCATCATAGCTATTGTGCTACGCTCTTTCTTTTTGAGTTGTGCACTCCTTTTCATATCCTTGTATTGTATTACAAGTGTTCGGATTCCGTTGAGAACTCATATTTGACAATACAGAAAAATGAGATTCTTATCGATGAAAAACCGCTTCGATATAGATTTACTTCTACTGAGGAACAGATTGTAAAGAAGCTCGTTCTCACTCCCAATGAGGTGGTGAGTTATTATGATTTAGCAGATGTGATATGGAAGGATGATCCTGATGCATTTTCGTTGTGGGCTTTGAGCCGTATGATATACAAGATCAGGAATAAGTTGTGGAAAAATGAACTCAATCCAAATATGATCACTAATATTCGAGGAAAGGGATACTGCTACATCCCAAATCCATAAATCATTAATCCTAACTTTGACTATATGGAATTAGTGGCGTTGCTACACACATATAAGTAAAAGGTGTTGCATTCAAACTACTTCTTTTTCCAGCTCTATACAGTGCGACTCGTACAGGGGGATCTGATTTAGTTCTGTCCAAAGGTGATGCTACTAATTGCTCAGTAATATTAAAGGGGCCATTAGACCTATATAGTCCTACTGGGGCAAACTGAAGTGTCCCACTCTTCAGAACAACTGGAACTTGTATTTTTTCAGGTCTATCTGGAAATGCATTACCAATATCTTCGTATAATATTCCTCTTGCAATTAAAGCCAATCTCTCCAATAACTGTTCTTGACTAGTTCTCAACTGATCTTGAGTATCTTGTGGTCCAGAATATTTAAAACCTTTGCGCGCAACAAACGAAGGAGGTGTTAATGCCAACATACTAACAGCATATAATCCCCAGCCTTCAATTTCTAATAAATTAATTTCTTGTCCGTTGTGTAGCATCGCAACAACATCTTGTCCTGTTGCCAATGCAGTCTTCATTGCACTCGTGCCTATTCGTTTCAAACTATCGCTTGCATATTGCAAAAGAGCGGTTGATGTAGAAATTGCCCTCTGTCCAATTACACCGTTTTTATAAGCTAAACTACTATAATGTTTCAATATATCTTGAACTTTTGAGATATAAGAATCATAATAATACGGTTGTTCTATCATATTTTTTTAAATTTAATTAATTTACTTATTGGGTATTGGGTATACTGCCACAACGTGTGTAAACGGTGTGTCCCACTTCATTACATCTCTTCTAGTCCTATAAAATGCTACTCTGGTATCACCATGTTCTGTCGGCGTGCCAATAAGTGCCTGCACCTGCATGATGCCATATGCCCAATTTGGAATTGCTGCTTGATGCAATCCACCTAGGGCAAAATTATTAGTTTCGTTCTGTGATATTACTGGAGTCGCTATTTGGCTTTCTCTTTGAACAAAGAATGCGTTAGGAATATCCTGAAATAATATTCGTATTTGTAGCAAACCAAGTTTTTGCAACAATCGTTCTTGTCGTTTTAATTCCGCACTTAGATCCTGTTGGTTTCCAAATCGATATTCTCCAATCCTTTCTGTTAAACCGGGCATCAATGCCATAAGTGCAACCGCGTATAATTGGCCGGATTTATCACCTACTTGAACAATACTCGTCTCTTTGGGCGCTCTTAATATTGGAGTACTATCAGTTTTATCATGTTGTGAACATACTGGTAGAGAAATAGAATTTGTTGGAGTACCAACTGTTTCGGCATATTGTAATCTGGCCGTCATGATTGACAAAGCTTGTGGCGCAACATCTAACCTTGCTAAATCTTCTTTAGCTCTAGCTCGTCGTTTAGGATCAGAGTGATTTGCTTCATATTGGTTTCTACTCTGATCTATACCCCAATAACACAGGTTTGCAACTTTAGGCAGACATAACACGAAAGTT
>JBAXPW010000072.1:0-7111 GCA_037132015.1 Candidatus Roizmanbacteria bacterium | reverse complement strand
ATTATATATATATCCATTGTCGGTAATTTTTTGCCATTTTGTATCTGAAAGTGATAACTGTGTGTCAGAAGCAAATATTTTTACTATTGCTTTGAAATTTTTGCTATTGGTTTGTATTTGGATAGTATCATGAACTGAGGTATTTGTATCAAGATTTACGATTGTATTCGTGATATTACCTCGTGTCGACGTATTTGTCAATTCGGGATGAAGTAATTGTTGGCCAATATCACCACTATTTTTATTGAGATAATAGGGGGTTTCTTTTCCATTCTTATCTACTATTCTTAGACCTGATTCTGTGCTATTTTTTATAACATTTACATCAAGAGGAACTGCGATGTACGTCTGATTTTGAATAGAAGATTGAATAGTGCTTTGATAACGAAATGTACTTACGTCTATATTTGCAAAAGTAGAGATTGGATGCGCTATAGCTATGAGCGTGAGAAGAGCGATAGTTTGAATTTGTCTCATACAATTTTTTTGATTTGATCTTTATAACGATAATATAAGAAAGACATTCCCAGTGCAATTGCACCAAATACGATTGAGCTAATGATGCGATATAATTCGCCGAGACTCCATACTTCTAAAAATATTTTCATTGCAGTGATGAAGAAAAGGATGAGCCCCATGCTTCTAAATAATTTATGCTTTAGATAGAAACCGATACCAAGCATTGCACTAGAATAGAGAACCCAGAATATTGATATTGTGGTATTTTTTGTGTTTGAAATAGTATCGATTGCTGAATGTTGTAACACAAAATTACTCTGATCTTTGATTGAGTTTGGGTTTTTGTATGATAATTCATAAAGTCTATTGTTTTCTCTTGATATTATTGATATTTGTTTGTCAAAATAATAATTTATTTCGGTAGTAAACGTAAAAAGTATAAGTATCTGAACAAATACTAGTAATATTTTTATACTTGTTTTTGAGGGGCTATTTTCTTCGGAGGATCCATATTTATGATACAAATATCCTATTCCATATCCTACAAATATAGCAAGTAATAGTAAGAAAAAGTGTGTATTCAGGAAAGGTGTTTCAAGGGTTATTGTTGATTGATACATATATAAACTAGATTTATATGTGGCCCCAATTGTCATGAGACCTAGGATATAAGTAATGAGTCCAAAAAGCTCATATCGTCTTTGATGCACCTTAAATGATATGAAAAATAATGCAATTGATTCAATGAGCCATGCGATGCTGACTGACTCTGCTTTAAAGTTGAATTGTATGGGAATCGCGATAGTAACAAAAATAATACTTAAAAACGGGAGAAAAAGATTGAGGCTTGTATCTTCTTTGTGTGTGCGGTGGGCAATGATGGTGATACAAAAGTAAATTATGCTAAGAAATAATGCAAAAAATCCAAAGACAAATTTAAAATCTTGATACCAGATAATCGATACAATACCAAAAAACCAAAATGCATTCAAAGAGAGTAAGGTAATATCAAGACCCTTTGTTTGTTCTTTTCGATATATGTGATGTGCGATGGTACTAAAAAGAAAGAGGCTGAAATTAAGGGATAAAAATATAAATGTTGTTATTGAAGATCGTTCAAATAGTGATGCTGACGATCCCCACATCATAAACAACAAAGAACTACCAATAAATCCATAATATGTTACTCTTATCCAGTGTTTATAAAATGAGATGCCCGTTACTGCCATGCTTAAAATGAGTATGTAGAGAAAAAGCGCAAAAGAATTGTTTATTTCTCCGTGTATTAAAATTGGTGTAACAAATCCTCCTGCGATAGCGATTGTAGCAATGCTGATGGTACTTCCTGAGATACTCAAGAAAAATGCAAAGACGGTGATACACACCATCGCAACAAATGCGATTGGTTGATCAACTAGCTGATAAAAGCTATAGGAAGAAAAAATAGATAAATAGAGAATAACAATCCCTGTAGCTGTTAGTATGTCGCTATATTGTAAATATTTTGCACGAATATATTGACCTCCTATGATTAAAGAAACTCCGATTAGCAAACCAATCATAATTTGTCCTATCGGCCCAATCCAACCATTTGTAATTGCATATTGGAGGAAAAAAGCAAAACCAATAATAATGGCTCCAACTCCTACTTTTCCAAGTATGCGACCAAATGTTGCTTCTGTTGGCGAAGAGGATACTTCTAAAGATTTATTTACAGGTTTTGTAATGTGAGTGATGACAGGAGTAGATATGGATGTTTGACTATCAGAAGAGATAGTCTTTATCGGTTGTGTTGTGGTTGCAAGAAAATTAGTTTTGAGAGTATTAACTTCATTTCTCAATTTCTTAATTTCTGTATTTAATCCTGCTACAAAAAAGATGAGTCCAATGAAGCATAAAAAATAGATAACATCCATATTATAATAAAGTATAGCACATCAAACAGATATATCAAACGTTAGAATTATACCTAATTATTTTTGATTAAAGTCTGGTATAGATGGAATAGTTACATTAAAGGCAGTATCTACTTGTTGAGGTGGTAGACTATCAACTTTTGACTGCAAATTATTCAGGAGTGAATTGAGCGCGATATCCTGACCAACAGTCGAATCAACAGGTTGTTGTGCAGGCTGTGGCACTGGTTGTTGTACAGGTGGTGCATATGCTTGAACAGGTTGTGAATATACTGGTTGAGGAGCATATGCTTGTACAGGTTGTTGAAATGTTGGTTGCTGTACTGGTGCGGGCGCATATTGTTGAACTGGTTGTTGTGTTTGTTCAGGGACATAAGGTGCTACTGGTTGAAAAGTCATAGGAGGACTCAAAGGATTTTGAGGCATCTGTTGAGGTGCAGGTTGAACAGGAACAGCAAAAGGATCAGAATATGGTACAGAAACAGGTTGTACGGGAGGAGCAACAGGTGCCATAAATGGATCTTGTGCTATAGGTTGAGCAACTACTGGTGCTTGATATACAGGAGGTTGTTGTACTGGCTGTTGTTGAATTGGTTGCTGTGGCTGTTGAGTTAGAACCTGAGGAGGCGCTACAGCGACTTGTTGAACAGGTGTCCCAATTGCGAAAGCTAGATCAAACTCTTCTTTAGAAAAACCCTTTAATATGAGTGTTTGATTATCATCCTTTTCGATCTTCGTTACTGGAGTTCCTGCAAAATTATTAGAAATGGCAAGCATTTCTGTGAGAAAATCCTTGTTTGTTTCCAAGTTTTTTTCCTCGAATGCGATACCATTTTGTGTAAGATAATCTTTTTCTGTTTTTGAGAACAGACAATCAGAGACAGTGTATATTATTACTTTCATAGATATCTTTCATTATTTATGAAAACCTAACAAATGTCAACACTATTTTATAAAAATTAAAAAATGTGGACATCACAGGTGTGTGTTCTAGGACAAGCTATGTACCCAAGTTGTATAACGAGTTTTGGGGCGCAACATATTATGTAGTGGTGTAATGGAATGCTGGATGTCTAATATTGCTTCAAGAACCAGTTCTTTTGAACTCTTTCACTAAAATTATCACTCAGGTTTAGTTTTGGGTGATTTATTTGGTTTAGCATTAACTTCAATAAGACTATCCCAATCATTGGCAAATTTGTTCAAACCTTCATCAAGAAGATCTCCTTCTTTTTGTACCACATTATATTGTGTGTAATCCTTATGGTATGGGAGATCATTGTATAAAAGAGCTTTGAGACTGCCTTGAGGATAATGATATTTTTCATCGGGCATCCAACATTCTGCATCGACCCATGCCTGAATAATTTTTAATGGAACAGTAATCATATCAGCTCCATTAACGATTGAAGCATAGAAATGTTCCAAACTTCGTATAGAAGCAGAAAGAACTAATACATGATTTTTTGTGTGTGTCTGTTTATCAAATTTTTTATACATCTTGATAATATTTTTCACAAGATCAATACCATTCATGCCACGATCATCCCAACGACCGACAAAAGGCGAAACGAAACAAGGTTTTTTTGTTTCGAGAGTTGCGGAATAGATTGCGCCAGCTTGTTGTTGATTAAACACAAGTGTCATATTGGCAGGACCTGTTGATTTTACAAATTCGGCAGATGCTTTTAATCCTTCTGGAATAGTAGGAAATTTGACATGAATGTTGCGACCCCATGAGAACATTTCCTCTGCCTGTTTGAGCATTGTTGAAGCTTTTGTATCCCAATTTGCATAGACTTCTACTGATAATGGACCCGCAATATCTTTATCAATCTGGGTGATAATTTCTTTGTATAAAGATAATAATTCATTTACCTTCAATTTTTTTCCTTTTTTTATACTTTTTTGTACTTCGGGATTTTTTACGACTAACGAAGGATTGGTTGTTTGACCATCAAGAAATCCTAATAATGCTTTTGCTTGTTTTGTTTCTTCAGGATTGCCAGAATCTAGAAAAATTTTGGGTAATTTTATTGCCATAGAGTATAATTATATCATATCAACATATATGATATACTTCTTAAAGTAATTTCTCCTGTATTTGGATTAACTTACAGTAAACATGTCAAAGAAAGGTAAATTTTTTCTCATTATTGTTGGTATTCTGTTTGGCTCCGTTCTCTTTTACGGATATAAGATTATTGACTCGTATCGTACAAGTGCTGTTCTTGAGGCTGCAATCACTCCAACGAGCATCCCTCCAACACCTTCTCCTGTTCGACCTGCACTATATAAATCCGTATTTGTACCATATTGGGTAGAGTGGGATAATGAACCAAAACCTGAGGGGTATGACAGGGTGATCTATTTTGGTGTTGATGCGGATATAAATGGTATTAATAAACAAGATGCAGGATATCTAAATATGCCAAAATTTATTTCGTATATTAGCAATGAAGGAGAAAAATGGATCACTATCCGAATGACCGATAGTGATAAAAATACTGAGGTGTTGGACGCAAAAACAAGTTGGAAACAAATAGTTAATGATGTGATTGCTATCACAAGAGATAATAATTTTAAAGGTGTGGTTCTTGATTTTGAAATTTCTGCCCTTCCATTTAAGGATATTACTCAAAAAATTTCGGAGTTTCAAAAATTTGTAGGTAGTGAAATGAAAAGGAATAATATTCCTTATGCTGTGGCAATATATGGAGATTCATTTTATCGTAGCCGACCTTACGAGATACAAAAAATTGCCGAAAACGCCTCAGAAATAATGGTGATGGCGTATGATTTTCACAAATCAAGAGGTGAGCCCGGACCCAACTTTCCTTTTGAGGGAAAAGAAAAATATGGATATGATTTTAAGACGATGCTCAATGATTATATGCAGGTAGTTCCGAGTGATAAATTATCGATTATATATGGTATGTTTGGATATAATTGGATGGTAGATGAAAAGCAACGACCAATACGTCCTGCTGTAGCAATGAGTCTCAATGAAATAAAAAAAACATATATTGAGAAATGTGTATGGAAGAATTGCATTGTAAAAAGAAATGAAAAGTCAGATGAAGTTGAGATCAATTATATTGATGAATATCTGAATTACCATGTTGTGTGGTATGAGGATTATCGTTCTGTCGAGAAAAAACTTGGCTATATGTTGGAAAAAGGGATTGGAAAATATACATATTGGACGTGGGGATATTTTTAATGCAATCCTATAGAATTAAAATTGAAAAAACGCTAATAAATAGAACAGTTTGTTTGGTTTGTGCCGATGTGATAAGAAAAGCTATGGTGTTTATTTTTTAAAAAATATATAAAATCCCTAAATTAAGGAAAAAGGCGTGGAGTGATTGATTTTTTTGCAGGTTTTTTTTCTGGTCGTTTTCCAACTATACCCAATTCTCTTAATTTCCACATAAAAAGTGCTCCTTTATTATTTGCCTTTGCATCAGATACAAATTGAAGTGCTTTTTCAAGAACCGGACGAGGCAATGTTTTTGCGAGTTTGATATACAAACTTTTATGCTTCGAATCTTCTAGCTTTTCAGCAAGATGACAGCCAAAAGCCTGAAACTCACGAGATATATATTTATCTTCCAGAGGATTAAATCGTTTGAGTACGTCTGCAACTGAGTCCATATAAATGATTATATAGAATAAGAGCTGATACGTATAGAGCAACAATAGTGATTAAACAGTATCGGAGATGATCAGATTGTCATGCATAAAGAGGTTGATATTCATTTAAAAAATAGTTTTGAATATCTTCCTCATAATGAATGATGGCATGAGAAAAAGAAGCAATTTTTCTACTTAAGTTCAATTTTTGTTCTGATAAAAACGAGTCCATGCTATTGGTAAGTGTCTCTTGATGAAAAAATGCAAGAATATTTTCTCGTTCTTGTATATCAGGAAGAACGAAGTGGAGGCGATCGTTGACGAGATTGGCAATTTTTTCTGATTTGCCGGGGTTACATCCAGTAACATACAATTCATTTAGCAATCCAGCAATAAGTTTATTATGTGAACGTTTTGAGAAGTAATAAACTCCTATTTGATCGAGTAATTGCATTACCTTCCAGAATGGTCGTTCTTGGCTGTTGACCATCACAATCTCAGTTTGTGCTATAAGATGTGTGATTATTTTTCTGATTGAACCTAGTTCTTCTACAGACATATTCTGAGTTGTATTTGAAATAGTATATTCAATAAATTGAATGGCAATATCTTGACTACGTTGTAAGTATGTTTTGGGGCTCCAATCATAGGCTAGTCCATAATCAAGTTGAGGACTATTATCTTGAAATGTGATCAGAGATGATTTAGTAATTTTTCCTAGATCATGCAAACAAATTGAGATATCTACGAGATATTTGAAGTGTTCAAGACTGAAGTTGGTACTATTTTGTTTGTTCCATTGATCTAAATCGCCTTGAATTTTAAGTACATCTTCTGAATTGAGACAAGAAAAAAGGAAGAGTCTATCCCAACAATGTAACATATCTTCTATGTGTTCATGAGTATGAAAAGATGGGGTAATTATACCCTCTTGAGTAGATATTTTTACTGCTGTTGGATTATTACTCCATATAGATTCATCAAAAAAAGAATGTGCTTGAAGTGTATATTGCTTGAGGTATGTGTATAACGTATAAAGTGTTTGTTATCAGACCGATATGTTAATGTCATAGTATACCGAAATGAAAATGTCATACCCC
>JBAXPW010000071.1:0-7207 GCA_037132015.1 Candidatus Roizmanbacteria bacterium | reverse complement strand
AGGGGAGTTAAATTTAGCTTAAGTGGTGGTACAGTGGCGAGGGTTCATATCCGCTACCTGTTCTCGAGAAACAATAAGATTGCGTTGTTGTATTAATAAAGAAAGGATACGGAACTCCTGTTCAGTGAACAAATGTGATGAAATTCTCCCATTTATGACTATTTCTTTTCCCTGCATACTTATTTCTTGTAGATTGTTTTCAGCTTCTAACGCAAGTGATATCAGAGGGACTCCTAACATAATGACACCAGATTTATTCTGTAAAAATCCAACCTTTAGTAAATAATCACATACACCTGAATAATTTTTTATTTTGTCATATTTATTTGTATGCACTGCATTCAACACTACTTTTTCATCATCAGTAAAACGATTATATATTGCTTGAACTTTTTCCCTTAATAAAGGATGGTTAAATAACTCCCTAGATGAAGATTTTGGATTATCTCTATAATATCTAAGCACCTGACGTATAAGCCATAAGTATCCTCCGGACTCTCTAATTATTTTTTCTCTTAGCGTATCAGAAATTACGATGTCCCAAAGTGTGCAGTTATAAGAAATAAATCTATTGCAATCTGCTATAGAATAGAGTGGATAAATACTAATATGTGAATACAGTGAAGATGCATAGTTTCTCAAGTGAATGTACTGTTTATCTGTTATATTAACGCTAGTAAAAAGCACTACCGAAAGATTGCGATGAGTTCGTAATAAATGCTCTAACTCGTATATTTCGCTAATTCTATCTGAATCTATAAAAAGATCTCTTGTATGAGTAATAAACAAGCAGACTTGTACACCCTTTTTATCAATAAAATCCAGTAAAGCTGCCACCGTCATTCGTTTTATTTTATTTTCTGTATCATAGAGACGATCAATACATTTTGCATGTAGATTTTCTTTTATTACTTCAATCAAATTACGGTTTTCGACTAATACTTGTCCCATCAAAAACCTCCGATAATATTGACCGAGAACCTGTTTTATGGTTTTTGTATCTTGAATTATTTGAGGTATGCGATATAACGTATCATTTTGAAACTGAATTACTGTCCCTGACTCATGATACTTAAAAGGTAACAACCATTTATGAGAATCATTTGATATGGTTTCGGGAGTTAAATGCAATAGAGTCATATAATTGTCATTATTTTATCATATGAATGTATTTTTATCCACATATTAATATAATCCTGACAATTAATTACTCATATACATCCTCGTATCAATTGCGATTGGGATAGATTCATCAGAGACCTGCATCTGTTGCCATTGTCCGTTTTCATATCGATATGATATATTTGACTGATCATCAATCACTACAACCCGTAACCACCCTCCATCCATCTGTCTTTGAATATCAGGATTGTTTTGAAGGAAGTTTTGAATATCTGTCATATTTGCCTCGATAAAGAACGATAATCGTTTTGGCTCATGACGTAATACCATCCCCAACGGAAGTCCTGGTCTGGTATCTCCATTCGTATCTGGTCCATGTTGCAAACCCCACCAGCCTCCAAATCCTCCTGTTGCACTGTGATATGCTTTTTCACTAGCACCAAGAGGACCATACACATCAGCAGATGAAGCCAAATATTCTCCAGCTATTCCTTGTGCAATTCGACCATACACAGAAAATATTTTTTTGAGATGTTCTGGATTATGTGTATCAACATTGAGGTGAAACATACGTCCATCCATCTTAATACCTTGTATACGTGAGAAGTTACCTATAAATATTCCAGCCACTCCAGCATGTCCCCATTCAGGGGTCACCCTAGAAGGGTCCGATGCCATTCTCTCCAAAATCTGTTCATCAGTAAATCCTAGCATTCTCAACTCCTTTTTCCAAGGATTTGGAAGAGTACTCAACCGAAACATTCTGGTTTGTTTATCAGCTTCTTCTGTAAATTGCATGGTTTGTGCTATTTGAATTTTATGCGTGTCAGGAATTTCACCAGGAACATACATAGAGTTTTTCACTTTTGCAGTGTCATAGTATGAGCCAATAAACAGCGTTTCATCCAAATATATACCATATTGTTTTAATAGTTCTCGAATCTCTGGATCATTTGCATATTCGACAAATTGTTCCATATTTATTCGCCCCGTATGTCCGTGTCCCGCTGCTCCACAGTTGTGACAGGCTTCAAGTGGATTGTTCGTACTGCTCGATCCATGTCCTTGTACCACAATAAGTTTTCCAAGTTTTCTATTGAGTGCACCCATCGACTCCAGTTGGTTATATACCATTTGTGCTTTTTGTGTGCGAGCAAACTTTGCTTCATATTCTCGAAGTTGAACATAATATATAGGATCTCCTGTTTCGACTAATCGTTTTTTTGCTGTCTCATACTGCCACTTTTCAAATGGATGGAATTGTACCCATGCTGGTAGGTTTTCTTCATCAGGAAGATAGGGATTAAAGTGATACTCAGTATTGAGTTTTTCTCCAAAAAGTTTTTCAAATTGATGTATCACCCTCATTGCCGTATGCGAACTTTGAGGGAAGTCTGGAATGATTGTTTTTCTGAGAAGTTCGTGCATCTCAATAGGAAGCATAAATGAAGAATAAAGAAAAAGAATAAGCGGATTGTGTTGTGCCATTTCATGAATGCGTTTTGGAATTTCTCTAAACATCTCTTTAATCTGATGTTTATATTTTTTACCCATATCGGATTGATAGCATGGAGAATCTTCAATCATCTGGAAAAAGGCCTCCTTTGAAACCTCGAACGGATGCTGTAACACCTTTTGATATATCGCTTGTATCTCTGCACGTGCTTCGTCAGATAATTTTAGTCGTTTGACTATACGTCCTTGATCTATGCTAAAATTTCCAGCGGTTCCAATAATTCGCACTGGAACTTTTGCTTCTCTCATAACATCGGACAAATTTTCTGCGAACGGTCCATTTCGGTCGTCCATACATTGCCACCATTCTATTTCCGCACTCGTTTCTCGTTCTTTTCGTTCTTGTAATCCACCAGTTTGTCGCAAGATTTGGTCAACAACTCCTTGTTCATACCTTCGTTCTGATGCGTTAAGTAATATCCAGCTCATTTCTCGATCTGATAACACCTGTTCTTCTTCCGCTCCATTCATTTCAATTTGTGCACTCTTAGTTTGCATATCAGATAAAACCATGGCAATTAACTTTTGTTTTTTTTGTTCTCGTGTAAGTGCTTTATATTGATGTGAAGGATGTGTTCCATCGGCAAACATTACTCCTGCATCACTCCAATATACATTACTCCGTGCTTCCTGCATAAATGGTTTTATATATGCCAAACTATTTTTAAATCTTTTATCTGTTGTGGTTCTTCCTACCCATTCACCCCAATCTGATACAAAATGATCTCTCAATTGTTCAAGAAGGGGAGTCGACAAATCTTTTTTTAAAAATCCAAATCGTTCTCCTACTTCCTTTATCATTCCAAGTTCGGTGATCATACGTGCGGCAATGATATCCGTAAAATCCAGTGGAAATCTACCATGTTCTTGATAGTGTTTAAGATACGAATGAAGTCCTGGCTGTTGAAAAGCCATACGCAAAATATATTGTTGCCAATGTTTTGGAGAAATTCCCATCTCTTCAAATACCGAGATAATCGCTTCAGATGAAGTACCCTGTGCATATTTTTGCATTTCTATAGGGAAGTTATACCGTACTATTCCAGACTCTGTAAGTCGTGGTCCCATGACTGCTTGCGATATATCTCCGCTTGATCTATTCATCCACCAGTTCCAAAAACCTTCGTGTCTATTTCCAACAAAGGTATCGGGAAGCGAATGAAATTCAGAGAGATATACCTTTATATCATTTGTGACATATGAATTGATGGCTTCTCTCATAGAGTCATTTTGCTGAATTTGATGATGACACGCATTGTAACTACTACGAGGAACATCTTCCGTGATATTTCGTATTATCTGACCTTTCGCAACACGTTCTAGCCATTCACCCATAGTCACGTCAGTACCAATAGTCGCAAGAGAAGTCTCTAATGATGTGTGAGCCATTTGTTTAGCTTCCTCTAAAGAATCATGTGGAGTATGTATAAAGTTATCTCGTAAGATCTTTCGTCGTACTATATCTGCTATTTCATCTACTATGATTTCTGGTTTTGCTTCTTCTCTTTGTGGTCCATATGTTTTTTCTATGACATCCAGTTTTGCTTGAAGATCTATCGGAGAAATATCGGGCTCAAGAGTAATAATTGCTTCACATATAGCTTGAATAGGCATACGCCCCAATTCAAACTGCTTTTTCCAATAGGCAACTCCTGGAAGTGTGTTGTGTCCTGTCAAATTGTGTACGATGTCTAATGTAGTGCGATATTCTTGAGGAAGAAAAACAGAGTTGCCATCTCTCAATTTCACAAGTGGATCTCCGTGTACAAATTGCGCCACTGGATGTCCCTCAGGCAACAACTGAAAAGCATTGTTTACACATACAACTACATACTCCGTCTGTCCGTACCTTGATTGCTCATTTAAAGCTACATCCACACCACCTCTTCTTCGTTCTACTTTTCCGCACATAGACGCGGATTTTACTATCATATCAGTGTAGTTGCTTGATTTTATCCTGATTCTATCCTGACATTTACTTAAATTTTAAAAAGATATAAAAAAACTTATCCTCATGTTAAAATAAATCATGAAATTACCTATCTCAGATCGTATTTCTACCATGCCTGTATCAGCTGTTCGAAAATTGGCAGGATATGCATCAACTGCAAAAAAACAGGGAGTTAAAGTTTATCACCTTAATATAGGTAATCCTGATGTCAAAACTCCTCAAGTGATGATAGATGTTCTGCGAAACTGGAAAGATAATCCTATTGAATACGCACCATCACAAGGAGAAACAACTTTTGTAAATGCTCTTGTTTCATATTACCATGAACTTGGTCATTCATTCATCAAAGATGAAGATATTATCACAACTGTTGGAGGATCAGAAGCAATTGTGATGGCTCTTTTTACCCTTTGTAACCCGGGGGATGAAGTGCTTGTATTTGAACCTTTTTATAGTAATTATTCATCGCTTGCATCATTGGTAGATGTGAGATTCATCGCAGTTCCTACTTCTATAGAAACAGGGTTTCATCTTCCTTCAAAAAATGAAATAGAAAAAAGAATAACAAATAAAACAAAAGCCATGTTATTTTGCACTCCCGGAAATCCAACGGGAACAGTTTACACAAAAAAGGAAATGGATATACTAGTTCAAATAGCTCAAGAAAAAAATCTTTTTCTGATTTCTGATGAGGTTTATCGGGAATATATTTTTGAAGGCGCACCCCCTCACACATCTATCCTTAGTTATATGAAGGAATATCCTGAAAATACAATTATGCTTGATAGTTTGTCGAAACGATATAGTTTATGTGGTGCACGACTGGGAGTTTTTGTATCCAAAAATCCAGAACTTATGAAAGGGGTTCTCAAGATAGCACAAAGTCGTCTCTCAAGTGGTATCATCGACCAAGCAGTTGGAGCAAAACTCACAGAAGTTTCGCAAACATATCTTGATGAAGTAAATGCCGAATATCAGCGTCGTCGTGATGTTATATATGAAGGTCTTACTTCTATCAACGGAGTTTCTCTGGCAAAACCTGAAGGCGCTTTTTATAGCATGGTTAAACTTCCTGTATCCAACGCTGAGAAATTTTGCATATGGTTATTAGAAACCTATCGTAGCAAAGATAATGCTACCGTGATGTTGGCTCCGGGTGCTGGTTTTTATGCGACACAGGGAAGAGGGGAGAACGAAGTACGTATCGCCTATGTCCTTAATATTGAAGATCTCAAGACATGTGTCAGTATCCTCAAAGATGCTCTTGAAATATATCCTGATTGAGAATACAATAAAGAATGAGAGAAACTCCACAAAATCCTCTAAGTACCGAAAAATATATGGTTGTGATGAAAAAATGGATGGGGGGGGTTATGGGTGATCAACATCTTCAAGAAGCTCTCAATCTACCTGAATCCGCTGATAAATTTTTTCCTTGTTATTATATAGCTCGAAATCTCGCATATTTAGAAACTGGAATTGCACTTGCAATGAATGATCAAAAAGCAAATCCATCTAATTCTCCAGCAATTTTATCTTACGTTCAATATGTAGATTTGGGATTGCCCCATGACAATGACTTAGAGGGTGTATCACTCGGTCAACCTCCTTCAATACAATCACCACCAGATGTTCCTATCACACAAGCACATCTTACATTACCTCTAGGAACCAATGTTGATAGATTTTTATTTATTCCAAATTGGAGAAAACTTGTTGAAGATGCAAAAACATATAACTCACAATTATCTCTAAGCTATTCTTCTGCTCAACATTCAACTTTTTTTTATCTTCTCGATGGATTTGTAACAACATCTCTATTAACACCTACTTTTACTTCCTATAGAATGGACTTTGCTCTTCATACGAGACTTAATAAAAGACATAACCTCGATCATGTAAAAGATGATCCTCAATTACTCGAGATTTATAGAAAATTCTTAGATACAAGCAAGAATGATTTTATGTCCCAAGAACCATTTTGTACATTTTGTATGAGCATTCAAAATTTCTTATTTCCTCAATAACAGTATTGTTCACAACCCTTCTGAATGGGAATCTGATGTATTGTATGAACAATCGTCATAATACAGGGCGCACACATAGGTGCGCCCTTACAAAAATATATATTAAATATGATATACCCGTTGAAGAATCAGATCAACGATATGAATAAATGCTATTACGGAAGCAAGAATAAGTCCATATTTAGCATATTGAGTTCTTTTGTGAGCCAAACGGGTACGTTCTTCTGCAAGAATATCACGGTATATTTTATCTTCTTGTTTAATTACTCTTTTCTCAATGTTGTTTTTCATATCTCAAATATAATGTGTTAATTCAATAGGATTGAATATGAATAATTTCAAAATTTAAATTAATAATTAGTTATCCAAACCCTTTCGGATACCTGATAAAGGAATAGTCCATCGCAAAGAGGAACCTGATTTATCTGCAATTGGCATTCGTGGATCTACCACTGATAATGACATGATATCTAAAATTCTTGTTTCTGCTGGATGATTTAGACATTCTACAGTATCTGCAGGTAATTGGAGTTGTTGTGGGATACGCACCCCGTTCCCTGTACCAGTTAACACGCTAAATAGAACATCCTAA
>JBAXPW010000070.1:0-8017 GCA_037132015.1 Candidatus Roizmanbacteria bacterium | reverse complement strand
TTGCTAATTCATACGCTTCTATATAAAATTGTTTGTTAATGCAATATTCAATATACTCAAATAATTCTAGGTTATCTCTATATTTACTTAAAGTAGAATCAGGATTGTTATACTTTTCATATAGGTCCTTAAGTTTTGCGTTTGGAAATTCTATATTTCGGGTAATGTCCTGTTGATGGGTCATAGAAACTTTGAAATAGCTCTACTATTTTAATTTTGTCGCAAGTAATTTATCTGTATGTTTCAAAGAAAGAAACTTTTATGATTCTTTTGTTGTTACCTCTCCAAACAGGGTGGTCCCGACAGGACTTGAACCTGTGACCTTTTCAATGTCAATGAAACGCTCTAGCCAACTGAGCTACGGGACCAAGTTTAGCCGATAGCTGTTATCCTATTAGCTAATAGCTTTTTTGCAATCAAAATTATATATTTACTTATGGCACTAGCGCCAAATACAAGTTTTTGGCGGAGCCAAAGGGACTTGAACCCTCAACCTCTGCCGTGACAGGGCAGCGCTCTAACCAGTTGAGCTATGACTCCATATCGAAATTTACTCTACTATTGTACCAAATATTTTTTTATTTTTGTATGTATCTATTTTTACGTTGTGTATTTCCCCACACAAATCAGATTTTGAATAGATAACAGCCTCCATATTATTATCAAGAAGTACATATTGATATTCCCCTTCTCGTTTCTCCAAAAAAAATGCTTGAAAGGTATAACCAATATGTTTTTTTTGAAACTCAGTAAATTTTTGAAGACTAAGATCTATCAATGCTTTTGATCTTTTATGTTTAGTTTGTGCATCAGGTTCTTTTAGTCGTTTACCCAAATAAAATCCTGCAGTATGTTCTCGTACAGAATATCTAAACACGTGAAAACGTGAAATAGGTGATTCCTTCAAAAAGGTGTAGGTATCTTCAAAGTCAGTATCCGTCTCTTCCAGAAACCCTACTATCACATCAGTAGCAATAAATGTAAATGGATCGTATGATGCTAATTTTCTCAACTTTTCTATAAATTCTTCTCGCGCATATCCTCGTTTCATTAAATTAAGCATCTTATTTGAACCAGATTGTAAGGGAATATGAAAAAATGGAACTATACGTTTATGAATAAGATTATTTTCATAAAAAGTTAATAATTCATCGTTAATACTCCATGGATGAATTGAACCAAAACTTATACGACTAATAGATGTTTGTTTTAATATATTTTGAAGCAACTCCGTCAATGATTCTTGAGTATCTCGTCCATAAGCTTCTGTGTTAATTGCTGTTAAAACAACTTCTTGTATCGAATGTTCATAATCTTTGATTGTTTGTACGAGTTTTTCTGAAGGAACTGATAGTGGAAGCCCTCTTAAATACGGAACTATACAGTATGAACAAAAACGATGACACCCATCTTGAATTTTTAGAATAAGACGTTTTGATTTTAAGAATTTATCATTTTGAATAAATTTAATTTTATTCGTTGTTAAACTAGGAGTAATATTATTTACTTCTTTATCAAGTATTTCAGCAATAAATTCTTTACTTGCATTGTCGATAAGTAAATCTACTTCTGCTATTCGTATGTTTTGTTTTAACCAATTGGTGGAAGCACAACCAGTAACAATAATTTTTGTTAGTGGAAATGTTCTTCGTATATTGTATATATATTGTTTTGCTTCGCGTTCTGCTTTGTGAGTTACAGCACATGTATTGATAATACATATATTTGGATTAGTGTCTGTAAACTCGTATCCTCTCGCAATAAGTTGTCTATCAAGCGCCTCTTTTTCTGCATGATTTACGCGACATCCAAAACTATAACTAAAGAACGTTTTTGGCATATATTGTATTTTATCATATATCAAACCACATCATATAAACAATATAAAACAATCCTAGAGTTTTTCATGAATTATAAAACATTGGTCAATCTATGTGAGAATACAGCCTTCATTCAACATATATTTATAAATTAAGATAGAATAATATGTGAATTTTTTATATAGAGCGCCATGACGGTTTAAAATATTGTGTTAATAATGGATATTTTTGAAGTTAGTTCAGCTTGACTCTCCTATAATTATCTGCTATAATACACTTTAGATCCTAAGGTTTTTCTCACTTTGTGTTGAAAAGCTTTAGGATTTTTTTATGGATAAAAAACTTATCTATATTGTACTACTCATTTCTGTGTTAATAATGGTTCCTACAACCTATGCGCAGACCGCCGGCCAGTCAGCTTCATTACAGAAGCCGGAAGATCACCAAAGCTCTGCTGTGGTAAAAAATGATGCATATTATGCTAAAAAACGATTAGTTATCAAACGTGTACTTGAGCGCTATGGATCTCCGATGATCGATTCAGCTGGAGGATTTGCAAATACGTGTCGTAGTTACGATATAGATTGTTATTTACTCCCATCAATAGCTGGTCTTGAGTCAGGTTTTGGCAAACATATTTGGCCAGATTCTCATAATGCGTTTGGATGGGGACGTGGTTTTTTAATGTTTGATAGTTGGGATGATTGTATTGATGCAGTTGGCAAAGGATTACGGAAAAAGTATATGGACAAAGGTGCGATGACTATAGAACAAATTGCACCAATTTATTCAGAAAGTTCTACATGGGCTCCACGGGTAAACTATTTTATGCAAGTTTTTCAGGATGAAGAAAAAAAGATTGATTTATTTTTCTCTCAAGGTAGTGTACAATTGTGATATTGAAACGCTACGAATAGTGTTTATGAATGTACGTATTATTATAGATTTATACCAATAACCATCAATGTATACATATAAACTTGATAAACTTCCAAAAACAACTTATGAATTTCAAGTAGATATTCCTTGGGCTGATGTAGAAAAAGAATATGAAAAGGCTTTTAATCGTCTTCATGAAGAATTTGTTTTTGAAGGATATCGAAAAGGAAAAGCTCCAAAATCCATTGCGCAACAACATATAAAAAAAGATGCTATTTTTCAACATGCAATTCGATCATTTGTTCCAGATATTTATGAAGAAATAATTAAAAAGGAAACAATTAAACCAATCGTCAATCCAAAAGTAGAGCTTATTGAAGCTAAAGAAAAAGAAGATTGGAAAATCAAAATTACTGTCGCAGAAAGACCAGAAATAATTCTTGAAACATATAAAAAAGCCGTTCATGATGCTTTAGCAGAATCAAAAACACCGGAGATATGGACTCCGGGACAAGGTGAAAAGCCAGCCGAATCTAAAGAGACAACAGATCAAAATAAATTAAACATAGTGCTTGATGCGCTTATGAAAGATATCAAAATTGATATTGCAGATCTTATTGTTGAGGATGAACTTAATCAGAGATTGAGTAAATTAGTTGATGATGTTCAAAAAGTAGGTCTTACTATGGAATCCTATTTAACATCTAAAGGATTGACAATGGAAACAATGAAATCACAATTGACGAAAGAAATAGAAGATACATACAAACTAGAATTTATTCTCATGGCAATAGCAGATAAAGAAAATATAGTTGTTGAGCAAAAAGATCTTGAAGCGCTTTTTGCAAATATCAAAGACGAAAAAGAGCGTCAAAATGCCGTAAGAAATGCGTACTTTTATGCATCAATAATGAAAAAGCAAAAAACACTTGAGTTTTTGACTAGCCTGTAGTATAATTACCAGATGCAATCGCATAATTCAGTGAAAAAGAAGCAAGGTTATAGCAACCATAATACTTTAGAAACGTTGTCTGATTTTGGTAAGGATACCCTTCAAAATTCAGCAAACGCTTTTGGAGACATTGGTTCGGGCATATTTGATCAGTTGTTTGGAGGGTATGATGATGAAGAGGTTGACAATGAAAGATATCAACCCAAAAAAGAAACTAAAAAATCCCCTAGAATAGATAAAAAAGAATTTGTCAATCTGTATAACTTCAGTAAAGATCAGGAAGTGAGAATGATCAAAGAATTGATTGCTCAAATAAAAGAGGAAATAAAATATATCAAACGTGCCGATAAGGCTTTACTAAATGAAGTAAGAGATATAGAAAATATTACTATGCAGGAAATGCCTGAAAATCCCGGAGTATATCATATTAAATTTCTTGAGGTTGTATTAGGTATATTACGCTCTCTTCGTGCTAAAGTTGGAGAGTCAGGTACATGGATGCAGGCTCTAATGTCTAAAAAGAAAAAACGTGGATCTGCTTTTGCTGTTCGTTCTAAAAAACAAGGAACTCAATATTCTCTTTCTCAAGAACTTTCAAATTCTCGATCTGTACAATAATATATTATTGTTCAATTCTGTCAAGGAAATGATTGACTCCAAAAGCCCAACTACCATTTGACGATGGATTATATTTAGACATGATCATGCTTGCTGTGATAAGACCTTTATCTATATAATTTTTCTTTAATCCCCTCGCTACTGTTTCTATAGCTTCTTGATATGAAGAAAATCGTGTAATCGTTGTACCATAAATTCCCCATCCCCAACAATTATACGAATTATCAGGAATTACTCTGCATGCTCCTGATTCTTGCATCGAGATTGCTGGAATCAATCGATAATCCATTCCATACTTATCAGATATTTTGATGATATATTCTGCTTGATCAAAGAGGGGTGAATCATATTTACGAAAAAATGCATGAAGATTTGCAACTCTTCCGTCTCCCGTAATTACTTCGGCTGTTACTGAGCTTGTATTCATTACTAGAGGTGCTGTTGTTCCAAACTGTTGAAGCTGATCACTTGAATTTCCAGCACTTGCTATCTCATCAAGAAGTTTATTACTTTGTTCGGCTTGTCGTGTTTTTGCCACCACTTGGTAGGCTATATTTAAATTAACTCCTATGAGTAATACAAACACTATAATTAATACTGCTATATGACGCATACGTATAAATGTACACTATTACTCATCATAAGTCAATTATAAAATATATATTTATATTATTATGAAGCTCTAAATATTAGTGTAAAATTACATTTTATATATAAAGGTAGAATATGTTTTTCGGTTTAACGTATGGATGAGTTTATTTTCCCAATTATCAAATTTGAATCTGTGCGATATGATAATTGTTCCTTTTTTAGTTTCGTTTTCTATTTTTGATTCAATTTTGTTCATAAGATTTGGTAATAAAAACATATAGATAATATCAGCATCTTTATACGAATATGTCAATATGTTTGTTCGTATAAACTGTATTGATAATTTTTCAATTTTTGATAAAAAATCTGCATAACTAACCAACATTGGATTGATATCAATTCCTATACCTTTTACTCCAAATAACTTAACTATACTACGTACTACCCTACCATCTCCACAACCTAATTCTAAAAATATATCAGTTTGCTTAAAATGAATATATTTGAAAATATCGCGAATATGATTTTGATTAGTAGGAATGTATGGTGCTCCACCTAGAATAGATATTATGAGAGCTATTCCATAAATACAAAATAAAATAAGAAACAATAGAAGGACTAAAATACATACTATATATAATATAATAAACATCTGTATGATATAAAACCAGTTTGGTACATGTAAAAATGGATATAAATATTGTATAATAAGACTGTCTACAATGCTAGGTCAGATGTTTTTATAGCTCAATCCCGATGTATCGGGTCAACGGATAGAGCACTGGTGTGATAGTGTAGATTGCCTTTATAGCTCAACGGATAGAGCACTGGTCTTCGGAACCAGTGATGAGGGTTCAATTCCTTCTAAAGGCACCACGCCTGAAACGGCGGGTGTAAGTACCACGCCTGAAACGGCGGGTGTAAGTACCTCGCCTGAAACGGCGGGTGTGAACACCACATGAATATTAAATTGTTTGTGTGTCATTCCCACGAAGGTGGGAATCTAGTCTTAAATGATACCTATTATGTGGTATTTATATATTGTTGAATGTAGTGATGGATCTTTGTATACGGGGATTACGACGGATATAGGAAGAAGGGTTCATGAACATAACAACAAAATTGGAGCAAAATCAGTAAGAGGAAAGTTACCTGTTAAGTTGGTTCATTCAGAACAATATCCAGATAATGTAACAGCAGCAAAAAGAGAAAGACAGATAAAATCGATGCCAAGAAAAAAGAAGTTGGAGATTGTAAATATAGGTATATCAGATAATATATAGATGACAAAATCCATGTAAATTATATCTGGGGCTTGCAAGGAAAATTGTCAAGAACTTTTAGGGTAACTAGAGAGTGCTAATATAAATTTTATCTATTTAAATATACCTCTGGGGTTCACCCTTTTTTGCAAAGCAAAAAAGGGCCACTAGCTCAACTGGTTAGAGCGCTTCCCTCTTAAGGAAGATGTTCAGGGTTCGAGTCCCTGGTGGCTCACTTAACTTCGTTAAGTGCAAGCACCATAGGATTATTATGGATGCTTCGCAAAAAGCAGACTGGAGAAATCCAGTCTATTTTTTTGTGTAGTTATCGTAGGGAATCTAATCTGGGTTCGCTTGTGGTGAGGAGCGGAGCTGAACCGAAGGTGAAGCTAAAGCGACGTACCAAGTCCCTAGTTATAATGATCTTTTTTTATGCCATCGTAGGGAAGAAAAACATAGTTCGTTTACCCTTGAACTTGCTCAAGGAAGTTTCTGTCGCTTTATTCATAGATAATGGTATTTCATATGCAAAGACTTTCTAAGACATCTACCTCATATATGACATAGTTACTTTTTACATTTGATAAAAACCTTCTGATCAGGTTTCAAATAACTCGAACCAAAAGTATTTATCAACTATTTTTGATTATGGTCACTATTTTTTGCACGCGCAGTTTTGAAATAACTACGAAGTATTATGCTATAATAAGCTAAATGGATCCTAATTCGCTTCTTAGAACAATTTTTATGGTTGTTGTCATGCTTTTTATTGTTGTGGGTATTCCTTTGATATGGTATTTTTCCACAAAGACTAAAACATTTGCTCGTCTTTCTAAACACGTTGGAAAACAGCTATTGATTCTTACCGGAATATATTGGTTATTGTTATTATTTGAAGCTTACAGCTCAGATCAAGATATCTCTGGTTTTTTTTTATATCCAATATTACTGGCTATTGTATTAACTATCTTCTTCAATAGAAAGCATGTTGCTAAATCTATTGGATTGGATTATGACAAAATGATATCCAATGTTACACACATTATTAAGAGTGTGGGCTTATTTATCTCAATTCTTCTAGTTGTACTTATTATTCTTATAGTTGCATTTGCCTTTTATGGGTGGGTTAGTAGTTTATCTCTTACAACAATAATTATTATTCTATTGGTACTCCTTTTGTTTAAATGAAACTATTTAAGAATTACCTGCATTTATCAAATGATTAATTGATGTCGAATATTTTGCAATCATACTCCCAGAAAAATGTGGATGCTTTTCATAGCCTCTAGCAATTAACTTTTTTAGAAATATTTCTTCATAAAACTTTGAAAATTCTATAAATGTATTATAATAACTCCCAACAGCTTTTAAAATTGGTTCTTCACTAATAGTTTTATTACCTTTCATACGAAGCAAATAACCTTTTTTTGTACCTTTAAAATCAACATATGCCCAAAATTGATGATGAATAGAGTCATCTCGAATACTTTTTAGATTAACAAACCATTGTTCAATATCATTTATTAGGAAGTTTGTATACTCCATATCAAAGGAGGGCATTTTTTTGTACCAATCTAATTGTTTATTAAAACTGTGCCTTTGCATAATATCAATACCCTGCTCATAAAAATACGGAGTCATATAAGCTATTAGATCTAGTATTACCCGTAGCCATACAAAAAAGTCTTCAACATCTATTTTTAAATATAAACTATCTAAAATACTACTTTCGTCATTTAGAATGTTTATACCATAATTAACTCTGA
Organism: Candidatus Roizmanbacteria bacterium; assembly: GCA_037132015.1. Classification (GTDB taxonomy): domain Bacteria; phylum Patescibacteriota; class Microgenomatia; order UBA1406; family GWC2-37-13; genus JBAXPW01. The sequence continues at coordinate 129 of JBAXPW010000070.1, read as the reverse complement.
TTCTATGCATTATTAAATGCAAAGTACTTATTCTTCTATCTATGGCTGATCCTGCTTTATGAACATCTCCATATGGTGTCAAACCGAAATGAAAATGTCATACATCAAACTATATCAAAACTAAATAAT
>JBAXPW010000069.1:0-8143 GCA_037132015.1 Candidatus Roizmanbacteria bacterium | reverse complement strand
TTCATAATACCTGTATTTTACCTCAGGTGGTGCATTTCGTTTTAGAACTTAAGTAAGATGAAATAGTGCCAGTGTTTAGATTGTTATGACAATATTAATTATTATATTAGGAAGATAATATATGAAGATTTTTACATATTTTTTATATATTTTTTGCTTTATTCACACTTACTGGTAGATTTTTTTGAGTACCGTGATACCCTTCCAAAACATATCCTCGGGGAAGTTTTCATTTGGAGAATGAATATGATCATCAGGTTGAGTAAATCCCATAAGAATGACTGGCTTTTGAAATAGTCGTTGAAGAATCTCTGCCACAGGAATTGATCCTCCTGATCTATTTAACAGCACTTCATTCGCAAATTCCTCTTTTAATATCGCCGAAGTATTCTTCACAAACTCATTATCAAGACTCGTATAAAAAGGAGCTGATTTGCTTTGAGTTTTCAACACATATTCCACACCTTGAGGAAGATGAGATTTTATATGCTCCTGTACACTATATTCTATTTTATCGGGATCTTGCTTTTCAACTAATCGTATCGAGAATTTTACTCGAGCTTCACGAGGAATAATAGTCTTTGAACCCTCCCCAGTAAATCCACTCACAACACCATGAACATCTAACGAAGGAAGAATTTTTGATCGTAAAAATAATGGAATAGGCGATTCAGATCCTTGCAATGCTAATATTCCAGCCTCCTGTTTGAGAGCCTCTGGAGTAATAAAACTACGATTTAACTGATTCATTTCATCCTCATGAGGTGTACGCACATCATCATATATTCCTTCAATCAATATTGTTCCTGTTTTCACATCTTTCATAGACAGAATAAGATCCATCAAAACCTGTGCAGGGTTGAGAGCAACATTTCCATAAATACCCGAATGAAGATCGCGTTCTCCTGTTGTAATGTGAAGATCGAAATAGACAAGCCCACGCAAACCATAAAATAACTGCGGTTGTGTTTTTGATTTCATCCCAACGTCAGTAACATAAAAGACATCAACTTTTTGAATATCTGAGACAGCATGTTGAAACAATTCTTCAAGATGAAGACTTCCCTTTTCTTCTTCACCTTCAAGAACAAATAAAATATTATTTATTAATTGTTTTGATTCAATAAGCTCTTGAATTGCCACAATATTTTGTATGATATGACCTTTGTTATCTGCTATTCCTCGAGCAACAAACCTTCCATTTTTTGAAGTCAATGTAAATGGCTCAGACTCCCACTCATCAACTGGATCTTCTGGTTGCACATCATAATGCCCATAAATACCAATAGTTTTTGCCTTCACATCAACCTCTTTGTATGCAATAAGGAGAGGAGGAATCCCTTCTTTATCTTTATACTCTATATATCGCACATCAAATCCCATTGGTTCTAAGATATATCGCAAAAAATCTGCACATTTGCGGATAGCGTGATATCTATTCAAATCAGTAGAAACTGATTGAATGGTGATAAATTCTGACAAGAGTTGTATAACTTTTTGTTTATTCATATTTTGACTTTTGACTCTCTTTATAAACTTTATGAACTTTATAACTCTTTTCTTTCGCCTATTTTATCATTAAATCATCAAGTGGATTTTTGGGCAAACTAAACTGAGACGATGTCTCCTGTAATTGTTGAACAAACTCGGGAAAATAGGTAACTACCATTATAGACCCTCCTATCAATAAGATGCTCAAAAATACCCATCCAATGCTCGAAAGACCTATCCATACAGGGGATCGTATTGGCTCTTCCTTTGATCGAAGAAGCAAATACAATTCATATTGAAAGCAAAAAATAAATATACCTAAAAGATAATAGAAGATCGTACCAATTAATGAAATACTGCTATTTTGAAGAGTTGAAAGCACTCCTATATATAATAGATATGCACCAAAAACAAAAAATTGGTACAACACAACTCGCCAAAATCGCTTTTCAACAAATTGTTTACTAAGCCAAAGACTTCCAAGACGTTTTGGACGAAAATCCAAATACACAAAAGTAGTAAATAAGGACCAAATCATCCAAAATATATACACAATCCAAAAAGAAAAAAAGCCCGTCCAAAATAATCCCGCAAGAAAAACGCCTTGCCAACATAAAACAATACTATACTCAACAACCAGAGAACGCATCGACTTAAAAACTTCACCAACACTTTTTTGTTCATCTTGTATCACAACTTGAACAAATGTCAATTGAGTCCATACTTGAATATAAAAAAATCCCAATACTAAAACTATTGCCACAATCGCACCAAGAAATGATGCGAGCAATATTTGTTGGGTCAATACATATACGAAGAAGACTGCGACACAAGCAAACACAGTCGCAACTGTTGCTCCTAGATAGATCAATATACTCAATACTACCGCAACCATGATGTGAGAAAATCGACTTATCAAACGATTATACGCACGATTAAGAAGTAATTCGAGGGACCAATTATCACTCACAACTTGTACAGGTTGTTGTTCAAGATTTTGAAATTCTAAAGATTGTTCCATAATATCATTTCTCAAACCCGCTTGTAATAAAAGACTGTTGCTTTACCCCAAGCCATATGTTCAGACTCACTATCAAGAAGTTTGAATGATTCTGAATAAAGTGGTTTTGAAACAGTAATAACTCGAGCTCCTGATTGAAGAGTTTGGAGTTTTCGATCAAGTTGCATCATAAATTCATCATAAAAACAAGTAGAGTGAGCAAATACAATATTTGCTTTTGAAATATCCGTAGTAAGAAAATCACCCTGTTCGATAGAAAGATTTTGTGTTTGTTTTTTTTCAGAAAGGGTGTGCTTAAATTCCTTATCATAACGAGCTAAAATACTATTTCCCGTATTACTTAGCTCGGAAAGAAGTTCTATGCCGTGTGATTCAGCAAAATCATAATACAAATGAGCTAACAACACCGCTTTACCAGTTCCGCATCCGAGATCATAAAACAACTCTCCTTCTGCAGGTTGCACCTGTTGAAGAATGTGATCAAATGTCTCTGGTGTTACTTCACCATAGGTGAGAGCTTTATCCTGATAGGGAAGCTTCTCTCTTCCTTGTCTAGAAAGTTCATAACCATTCACATCACTATACAGAGTATCAAATATTAGCTTTACTGTCTGTTTATCCATAATAGTAGTATATCAAATTCACAAACTCTCGTAATCCATTGTTTTAATCACTCTTTGTCGTTCCCGCCCTGAGATACCTTAAGGTAAACTCCGGCGGGTTTACACTTGAAATCAAGTGAATCACCTGAACAAAGTTCAAGTGTAAACTTGTCCTATATATCAATATATTTATTATAAAATAATCTATGATATTCACACCATCCATCCTCACCAAAACAACACAAGAAACCTTTCAACAAATTCATACGCTCTTCCCCTATTTTCACCACTTTCAAATCGATATCGTTCATTCATCATTTGCAGAAAAAGAAACAATATCTGTCAAATCCATTCTTGAATATTTATCTCAAGTTGATATAAAAATAAAGACAGAAGGGATTTTTGATTTTGATCTCATGACTTTTGAATATGAGAATGATCTTGCTTTACTTGATACATTATCAAAAGAAATAACTATTGGAATGGTGATGCTTCATTATCGAACATTAAATCGCTCATCTCTTCCCAAAAATCATACCTATCCCATCGGAATAGCTCTTTCACAAACTGACTCGTTAGATGATCTTATCAAATATTATGAAATAAAGAGCATACCAGCAATCCAAATAATGACTGTAGAACCCGGTAAACAAGGTAATCCGTTTATTCCTAAGATGTTAGACATTATTGATAAACTGAAAAAACTCAATTATGAAGGAATAATATATATTGATGGGGCTATCAATAAAGAATCAATGATGTTTATGCAACAACGGACAAATCTTCCCAATGTTCTTTGCCCGGGATCATATTTAAGCAATGCGGGAGACGAGTTAGAAGAACGAGTCGCATACCTTAAATCAGTGAGTAGTTGATGGTTTATGGTGGACTTTAGACTTTATACCTTTATAACTTTATGAACTCTTTTTCCCTTTGCCTTTTGACTTTCCACTTTAGACTTTACAACTTTATAACTTGATGAACTCTTTTCCCCTTTGCCCTTTTCCCTCTCCTACGGCATCCACATTGGAATAAATTTATCAGGATATGTAATAAAATCTAATATATCATTCCACCCAAGCGCACCATCATTGCTAAAATCCAGAGGATACATTCGTTCAAATTCTAATTTATTTCCTTCCAATTTGAACTTTATATGACCTTGCCTTGGTAAATAGTATTTTTTTAACAACACGATTCTATATGTATCATCAAGTGCAATATTTGATATATCTTTGACATTTCCTTTACCATTCTCTACCTTGATATTTTCACGATCAAACACCATTTGTTGATCTTGATCAAAGATTTGAATTTCAAAATCATTTGCGGATGTATCAGTTTTTGGATATAAATTTGCCTTAAACTCAAGGGATGGAAGAGGTTTAATTTCAAACTCTAAAGGAGGACCTTCTACTATCTTTGTCTCATTTTTATACAACATTATTTGCGCTTTTTTTACCCCTTCAACATTGTTTGTTTTAAAATACACATCAATGTATCGTTCATCTTGAGGTTTCATAGTTTCTACATTACTAAAAAGGTAATTATCTTTTTCAAGACCATCAAATATTAATTGATACCCATCTTCGGCTTTCCAAATAGCTTGACCAATATTCTTTATTTTTAGTCGTTGATGATATTGTGATCTCACTACAAGAATACGAGGTATACGATAAGTCATACTTCCAATATCAATAATTGGAGGATTGCCCCTTTCTTTTTTAATTTCTTTGACCGTGTTGTACTGCTCGTAGAATTCCCCACTTTTCCCCGGAAGTGTCCACGAAAATCCAAGAAATGGCGGTCCTTGATAATTAAGAATAAAGGGAGTAACTGCCTTTACTCGTGGATCAGGAAGCCACACATTTTGAAAAACATATTGAAAGTTATTAGCGACAACAGCTCGACCCACATTGTTTGCATCCCATCCTGTTTCTGTGATAAATACAGGTAATTCTTTTATTCCCAGACCGCGAAGAAGCTCTAATTCCCACTCGTAGGTTCGTATTGTTTTTCTTCCATATCCATTGGGGGAGCCTGCAAAAGCAGGATTAGGATATGAATGAGAAGTCCATGCATCAAATAGTTTATTAAAGTCATCTTTTCCTATGGTATCAACCATTGTCTGAATAAATCTTCCTGCGTCCGCATGTTCCGGTTGCGCTTCAGGAGCAGAAGCATCGAGTCCTGCGGGCATAATGATAAAATCCCCACTTTTTTCCTTTAATTTTTCTGCAAATACTTTTGCAATTTGAGCATAATTTACTGCGTCAGTCGCCCCTCCCCATTCTTGTGCATGATTTGGTTCATTAAATAATTTTACATATCGTGGTTTCACAACCCAATTAAGAGAATTAAGAAAATTTGCCCATTCTCCTGCATCTTCACGAGATGGTCGCTTCCAATTATTTCCCTCGGGTTGTGTTGCTATGCGAATGATTGGAATAAGTTTGAGTTCTCTAAGTTGATCGAATACTGATTGCCACTTTCCTCTATCTCTATCATTTTCTTGAATGACAAATGTGATATAGCCCCACGATCCACCGTTTGAATTTACCAGTTCTGCAACATACTTTATATCATTGGGATCTGCTGTCGCAACATGCATGCCAAATTTATTTGTCGGATAATCTTGATATTCTGCAACAACTATCCCAGAAAAAATCTGGGTTGAAAAAATAGCCAAAAACAAATACAAAAAAAATTTGTTACGAAGCATACAATATTTACAAAGTAAGATTAGTAACTTCTACATGAGCATCATGCAATAATTGTATTCCAATTTTATTATGATGTGTTTCATTAAATACCACCCGAACAATTCCTGCATTGATGATCATTTTAGCGCACCAACTACAAGCAGAGGTGGTAACATAGAGTGTTGATCCTTGAGTTGAGATGCCATGATAGGCTGATTGTGTGATTGCATTTTGCTCTGCGTGAATACATATACATTTTTCTTCATCTTGTCCTGATGCTATTATTCCTGATTTTCTTAAATTACACCTCTCACACCCCCCATCAAGACAATTGGTTACTCCCATTGGAGTGCCATTATAGCCTGTTGCAATAATGCGTCTATTTTTCACAATCACAGCTCCAACCTTACGACTTACACAATTTGCACGAAGCTTGACCACTTGTGCAAGAGTCATAAAATATTCATCCCAATCAGGAATTGCTTTTTTTTCTTTTTCCAAATCGACATCTACCATAGTCTATTATACCCATCACAATTCAATTTGCGAATAAATTATAATAACTCCTAGATTATTACATACTAAGTAAGCATTTTATCACTTCACAACTTGATAAATCATAAATAAGTATTATGATAGATGTAGCATGGCAAAGTTATATATACCGACTCTGTTTCTGCCTGTTACAGTTCTTGCAAGTTTTTGTGTCTTTTTTCTTGGAATAGGGTTTATTTTTCTCAATCCTAACAATACAAATCCACAGGTTTTAGGAACTCACAACAAAGAATTTAGTTATTCTCATTCGTTCGCACAAGCTACCAAAAATCAACCACTCGGACAACATCCTGAAAAAGAAATTAAGTTGTATATGATTGACCCAAAAAGCACTTCTTGCAAAGCTGAAGTGGTAATTAAACACATATTTAGACCGTCTAATCAGGTTAAAGAAAGTTTGAAGCTTCTTGAAAACGTGTCTTCCTTAATCAGTCCCAATCAAACCTATATAAATGGTTTGAGAGATAAAAACATAACAATAAGTTCGGTAACCGTTGAGAGTAGTATGGCTTTTGTAACTCTGTTGAGCAAAACACCTATCACGAATGAGTGTGAATTAAATAAAATAAAGTCCCAAATATATCAGACAGTAATACAATTCTCTGATATTCTTTTGGTTCATATCTCCTTGAATGGTAATACTTTATAATCTATTCTCATAAGAATTCTCCCTAATTTGGTAAAATAAACAGAGGGTAAAAGTAAAAGGGCAAAGGGAAAAAAGCGAAAGTTTAACGTCTAAGGACCAATGACAAACGACCAATCAACGGGGTGTAGTTTAGATGGTAAAATGCTGGGCTGGGGGTCCAGAGACCGTGGGTTCAAGTCCCGCCACCCCGACAATCGTATTGCTCTAAGGCTCAAATCAGCGTGGTGGGTTTCCCTCGACTCATGCCTCGGGACTAACTGTCCGTATTTGCTCATTTCATTTCGCAAACGGTCAGTTGAGCAAGTCCCGCCACCCCGACTTTTTGAATGCTACTTTGGTCTACCTGTTATGTTAAACTCGTATAACTTGACAAGTACGGAGTTGACTCCGTATAAGTCTTGACTTTTACGGAGTCTATTGCTGAAAATTTTTATTAAAACCTAGTAGAATTACGTTGTAATGTCAAAACAAATTTCAACTAAACACAAACCCGTTCTTCTTGCTGTATTTGCCCATGCTGATGATGAATCATTTGGACCAGCAGGAACAATCGCAACCTATGCAAAAACGCATGACATCCACATCATCTGCGTTACCAAAGGTGATTCTCCTCTCAACACACACAGCGGCCATATTAAAGATATAAATAAAATTCGTTCTGAGGAACTATTAAGATCATCAAAAATACTTGGAGTCAAAAGTGTTTATTTTCTTGACTATCCTGACGGAGGAATTAACAACAATATGTACCATGACATCGCAAGTGATGTAATGGTAATAAGTGATGAACTTCAACCAGAGATGTTTCTCACCTATGAACATCATGGAGTGAGTGGACATATAGATCATATCGCGGTTTCGTTTATCACAACCTATGTCTTTGAGTGGGCAACATATGCAAAAAAAATTCTTTACTATTGCATATCTGAAGAATCACGCTCAGGTATTCACGATTATTTTATCCATTTTCCAAAAGGATATCACCGCGATCATGTACAACAAATCGTCGATGTATCTGATGTTTGGAATCAAAAAGTAGAGGCAATACAACAACATAAATCACAATGGGGGGATATGAACCCTCGCCACTGTACCACCACTTAAGCTAAATTTAACTCCCCTA
>JBAXPW010000068.1:0-8177 GCA_037132015.1 Candidatus Roizmanbacteria bacterium | reverse complement strand
TTAGGATGTTCTATTTAGCGTGTTAACTGGTACAGGGAACGGGGTGCGTATCCGTTTAAAGGGATTACTTAAGAAATATATTCCAAATACAACAGGAGTGATAAATCCAAAAAACAAAACAAAAAAAATAGTTAGTTTTTGTTTGGAATTTAAATGTGGATGTGCTATTTCTTGAAAAGGTTCGTGATTTTCCATATTATTATCATCTTTAGTCCTGCGCAATTCTCATTATGAATATTAATTATTGAAATGTCAAATATATTACCATAATTTAAGTATTGCGCTTATATTTTTCTTGCGCATTGCAATATCTTTGTGTACTGCTTCGCCATTTTGAGTGATAAGCTCTCCCATATAGATATTTGAATATCCATCGTATATTTTTTTCTGTAAAAAATAAGGAACATATTCAGGATGGAATATTTCAAGTTTATATACGCCATTTTGAACATGAAAATAATACGATCCATCAGCTTTTGTAATTTGTGGATTTTGTATCCCATTTATTACATCACCAGAAGTAACTTTTGTAAATGCACCAGTTGATGTTTGTTTAAATAAAGTTATAGTAGCGCCTGCAATTGGCCGAAGTGATTCATTATCAAAAACAGTACCGTACGGATCATAGTATACTTGTATACATTTAATTTGTGCTGTGATAAAATCTAATGATCCTTGTTGCATAGCACCAACATAATCGCTATATCCTCTTTCAAATTCACCATACGCCATAAATATGCGACCTATTTGTATCTGAGTAGAGCTGTGCCATATTCCTAGTTGCGCGTCAGATGGAACTCCATGTACGGGATTTGGCGCAGTGCCAAATCCTGTTGAATTAACATGAGAAATTTTTGAATATAAATAGGGAGCTCCTATAGCTTTATCATATGCTATTGAGTTTCCAAATGTCGAAATATCTAGACTTCGACTTCCTGTTGTACAGTGTCGTTCTAGACCAAATTGCATACATTCAACTATGTAGTTATCTTTGTCAGGCAACAACTGGTAATGATTATCTGTTGATGCCTCTCTTTTTATGGATAATTTTACAGTGCTTTTTTTGTCATCTGCAGAAACTCCCGGACATGATACACCAGCATTCTGACAGTATTCAGTATTGAGACAAACAAATCGTTGAGATTTTTTTGGACCTGATGGTGTGGCACTAGTTGGTCTTGGAGCGACTGCTATAGTTGGTTGATTGATTATTTGAGTTGGCATAATAGGTTTTGGAGAGGGTGTAGGTGTACTTGTGGGTCTTGGTGTTGCTGTAGGAATTGGTGTTAAAGACGGTTGTGGCGCTACATAATACATTGTTTGTTGTACTATAGTTTGACCAGCATTTCCAGTACCACGATAATTCCAATTCATATGGATTTCATTTGTTCGTTTTCCAGTTGAATCAATAAAATATCCAGTCCAACCAGTAGGTGGTCTTAATATAAGATTGTATGGCCCACAGTTGCATCCCATACGCCCACCTCCGTGAAAAGTACCATCAAAAATATACTCACCCACTTCAGGTTTTATAGTTTTTTTATTACCTGATACAGTTATCTTATTTCTTAGTTCAATTGGTATGGAATTTCCAGAATTCACGTTTCCATTTGTATAATTCCATTCTTGACCTGTTCGTAATGTCCATACTGTAGGTGCGGGACTACCACAGTAAGTATCGGTCCACGTTACTTCAATATTATTGAGTCCTAATTTTGTTACATTATCAAGGATTTTGCCTACTACATAAGCTTTTTCAGCATTCACAATATGGATATTGATAAAAATAAATAGAAAAAAACAACATCCAAAGTAGAGAATCTTATTGAACAACAACTGAATAGGATTTCTTTTTATTATTAAACCATTCCTCATAACTTCTAATTTTACCTTTTTTTTGAGAAGTTACCTGACCAAATGCATAAAGTTGATCGATTTTAACATAGGAAGTTCCTACTCCATCTGAATCAATTGGAGGAATTGGTTTGCTTGGATCTGGTTGCATTCCTTGATTAACGTAAATGTTTGAAACTTCGCCTTCATTGAGTTTCCAAAGTTCTCGATCTAAATCAGTAATAATTGTTATAGATGTGTCGCGATTCACTGTGAAATTTTTTATTGCATTTATTTTATACGCTTTATCTATTTCGGCAAGTGTTGAATCATTCACTATTGCTTCGCCCGCCTGTTGAATAGTCATTTTCTTCTTTTTCACAGCATTGTGCAATGCAACAATCTTTTGATATGCTATGCTCTTATTTGCATCATATCCTTTTGGACCGATCCATTCGTTATAAAACCATATCACTATTACTGCGCCTGTGATAGTATCTTCTTGATTTTGAATAAGTTTTTTTATAGTGCTTACCATTTTGATTCGTTTGAGGGGATCTAAATTTTTTGAATTAAATATTGTGTCATCGACATTTGCAAATCCATCTTCAGAAGCTCCTTGAAGTAAGATTGAGTCGTTAGTGATAGCATCCATAATAAGTTCCTTTGTATTAGCATCGAGTGATTCTTTAGGGTATGCTTGAGCGTAATATTCGTAGTTTCTTTGGTAAATCGACTCTTTGCCAATGATTCTGATTGGTTTTTGAGAAAGTATTTGTGTGGAATGCGTATCAGTACCAGTATCCATTTGTGTACCTGTATCTACAATTTTTGTGGGTGTAATAAAGTTGATATCTGGTGTTTGAATGGATGCATTTGAATTGAATACAATAATAATTGCGACAACAAGAATCAATAGCAATCCCGAGGTTACGCCAATGATGATAATTTTTGTGTTAATCTTTGGTTTACTTTCTTGAGATATAGAATTTAATATTATGTTTTCTTGCATATTATCAATAGAAAATTATGTCTAATTAGATTATTACCTTTTTAAGCACAATAAGCAATTGTAAACGAGCCCGTAAAAATATAAATATTTAGATTCTATTTCTCCAATAGGTAATTAGTAGCTTCTTTGATATAATAACCAATATGCGATATTCAAATCTTTTTGGTAAAACAGTGCGTGAAGCACCAGCAGATGCTTCTACTATTTCACACAAATTACTTTATCAGGCAGGATTCATACGAGAATCAACAGCAGGAAGATATTTTTTCCTACCACTTGGTCAACTCGTACAAAATAAGATTATTAACATCATTCGTGAAGAAATGAACAAGGCTGGAGCTCAAGAAATGCTTTCTCCATTATTACATCCCCTTGATCTTTGGAAAGAGACAAACCGAACAAATACCGCAGGATTTGAATTAATGCGTATTATTGATCGAAGAGGCGCAGAATTTGCACTCGGAGGCACAGCCGAAGAGATGTTTGTTGATATCGTCCGTAAATTTCAGATAAGTTACAAAGAATTACCTTTTAATATATACCAATTTTCAAATAAATTTCGTGATGAGATGAGAGCTCGCGGAGGACTTCTTAGACTACGTGAATTTATGATGAAAGATGCATATTCTTTTGATGTAGATGAGGAATCTTTCAAAAAAGAATATAAAAATATGGGAGATACGTATATGCGAATATATGAAAAAGTTGGATTAAAAACAATAGTTGTTGAGTCAGATGGGGGATACATAGGAGGAGATTATTGTCATGAATATGTTATTGAATCACCAATCGGAGAAAGTAAATTTTTTATGTCTTCAGATGGAACATATTCTGCTCACGAAGATGTAGCATGTTTTACTGTTGAAGAAGGAAATCAGTCAGACGTAGAAGAATCATTAAAAGCGATAAAAGCACAACGAGGAAAGACGATGGAAGATGGTGTCAAACTTCACAACAAACCTTTGTGGAAACAAATAAAGGACGTCCTTTTTGTCGATGAACAAAATAGGTTTATCCTTGCAATAATCAGAGGAGATTTTGATGTAAACGAAGTTAAGTTAAAAAAACTAATAAAAGCAATTACCCTTCGATCTGCTACAGATGAAGAAATTACCAATATCATTCATTCATTTCCGGGCTTTATTTCTCCAGTTGGAATAAAACAATTAGTCAATAAAGATAGAGAAATAATTATAGTAGCGGATCCATCTCTTCGAACAGTAAAAAATGCATATGGTGGAAATAATAAACAATTTGAAGATTTACTAAATGTAAATATTGACCGCGATTATATACCTGATATCGAAGGAGATATAGCGCTTGCAAAAAACGGATTCCTCGGGCCTGATGGAAAATCTCGACTAGAAGAAAAGCGAGGTATAGAGGTGGGAAATATTTTTCAACTTGGGTATCACTATACATCTAAAATGAAAAATTCCGTCTTCACAGATGAAGGAGGAAAGACTCAACCATATTATATGGGCTGTTATGGCCTTGGAATTGGTCGTACACTTGCTTCACTTGTCGAAATTTATCATGACGAAAAGGGCATTATATGGCCACAATCAGTTGCACCATTTCAAGTACATCTTATTGGACTTAGCATCGAAACAGAAGAGACAAAAATAAAGGTAGACACTATCTATACACAATTAACCGAAAAAGGCATAGAAGTATTATATGATGATCGCGTTGAGACACGAGCAGGTGAAAAATTTGCAGACGCAGATTTGATCGGTATTCCTCATCGAATAGTTGTTTCAAAAAAAACAGGGGATAAACTAGAATACAAAGCACGAACAGAAAAAGTAGCAACACTAATATCAATAGAAGAAGCGATACAAATAATAGGGCAAAAGTAATAGGAGAAAGAGTTTATAAAGTTATAAAGTCAAACATCGAAAGTACAATCCTAAAAAGCTAAACATAATAATATGAACACAATAGTAACCCATACATTTCCTGATCTTGATGCAATAACAAGCACATGGTTATTAAAAAAATTCTACAAGGGATGGAAAGATGCAGAAGTCAAATTTGTATCAGCGGGAAAAACCCTTGACGAATTACCCCCTGATGACAATCCAGAAATAATTCATGTTGATACTGGTTTTGGTAAATTTGATCACCATCAAACCAATGCTCACACCTGCGCTTCTGAAAAAGTGTATCTTTTTTTAACTCAAGAAGGAGCTATACCTCCAGAATACATACCTGCCGTTGCGCGAATTGTAAAATATGTAGTGTCAGTTGATCATTTTGAGGAAGCATTTTATCCCGAACCTTGGGCTGATCATTATGATTTTTTACTTCCAAATATCATCGATGGCCTTCATATGACGATACGAAATGATGAAGATGTTTTACCCATAGTTTTTAAGTTGCTCGAATCTTGTCTTCAATTATTTAGAAATAAAGTACGCGCAGAATTTGAACTCAAAAAAGGATATATATTTGAAACTACTATGGGGAAATCAATCGCTATGGATACACGTAATGAAGAAGCCGTCAAATTAGCTTTAAAAAAGGGATTTCAGTTGGTCATTCGTAAAGATCCCAACAAAGGACATGTACGCATAAAAACGTTTCCAAATATGGAATATGACCTGACCACTCTCTATGAGGCTCTAAAGAAAGAAGAACCGCAGGCAACATGGTTTTTACATGCATCTAAACATATGTTGCTTAATGGATCATCAAAAAATCCACAGGCAGTCTCTTCACAGCTTCCTTTGAAAAAGGTTGTCGAAATAACAAAAAATGTTTTATAATATGATATAATTTCGTATACAGGTATATAGTATCAGGTATTAAATATGGCATTTGTTTTGCATATTTGATACTTCATACTTAATACTTCATATTTTTTGAACGGAGGTGCATATAATATGGTTTTCGTGATAAAGAAAAAAGGTGAATCTAAAGACGCAATATTTCGCAAATTTTCCAAGATGTTCATGGAGGAAAAAATTCTCGATGAAGTTCGCAAACGTATGTTCTATAAAAAGCCTTCCTTAGTCAGAAAAGAAGAAGAGAAGGAACGTTTACAAAATAGACATAAACGACGATTCAAATGATTTGCACGTTTATATGATACAGATTCATAGTTCATCCAGATACAAAATTCAGAAAAAACTGTACGCAAAAGTTGCGCAGGATTATCTTGTAAAACAAGGAGTGAGTGATACGGTACTTGTTAATATCATTTTTGTTGGAAAAATAAAGATGAGACAAATAGCAAAGACCTACAAAGATGAAGATGTTGCTTTACCTGTTCTTGCTTTTTCTTATAATGATAAGGAAGAAAACGAAGAACAGTTGTTAGGTGAAATTTTCATTTGTTATCCACAGGGAGTATTGCTCGCTTCTGAGCGTAATAAAACAGTTGATATCACTATCATAGACCTCATCCAACACGGCATACGGAATCTATTGAAATAAACTCCTTATTTTTTCACAATATCAGTGGTTGGGATTCTTTCTATTAACACAAACTCTTTAAAAGGTACTGAATTTGATTCTTTAACATCTTTCAAGCCACTAAAAGGAATATTAAAGTTTACAAAAGAATCATAATATTTTTGATGCGGTACGGTACTTTGATTTACTAAATAGCTTCCTGATACATATATATAACGGTATCCTCTATTATTAAGCTCCAATAAGAATCGATCACTAAGTGAATGCTTCGACAAATCCATTAGAAGTGCTCCGCTAGAACACACTGCCATTCTATCAAGCATATGGCACCAGATCTCTTCAGTTAAAAAACGTTCATATCTTTGATATTGAGGATCAATATAAGCCTTATCGACTAATACTACTATTCTACTTTTCTCCTCTTTATTCAATTTTATTCGAGACAGTTCAATGAAACTTCGACCTACTCTTAGTCTCTTTCCATTTATCATTGTAGTAACATCAACCATTTCATCATTTCCGTCTATTAACCGTGAATATGCAGCCTGATTATATTCAGTTATATCTGTTAATCTTTGACATGTTTGATCCATATCAGGTGCTCTTACTAGATCTCTAAATGCTACAGTAGAACCTGTTTGAAATTCAACTATTCCTGATTTTAATTCTTCTGACATCGTATCTTTTAATCTAGAAAAGTCATTCAAAACTTCACTATGCACATCTGCATCTTGTTGGCTTTTTGGTAATAAGTTTAATGATTGTAATTTTAGTAATAAATCTTTGATATGTTTATCAATTATATTTGTGTAATTTTGTGTAGATTTCTGTTTTATTTCACTAATGGTACTAAGATTATAAATATCTTTGAGAACTGCGGATATCTGTTCATACGTCTTAAGATTTTTTCCTATTGCTATTTTTTGTTCAGGTGGAGTATCTTTATTTGTCATTCTGGCCTTATCATATCGAATAATTTTACGAACATTACGATACATCTGCGGTAAATCTCTTCGTACTTCTCCATCAGTTGTGAATAAACATCCTATATATGCTTCAAGCCTAGACTTATCGGCACTATTTAACTCCCCATTTTGCGCTTTTTGTTTCCATTTCTTTTACTTTTATTATAAAAAGATCAATTAAATGAACCGATAGGTCTTCGTTTACAATTGATTTAATAGCTTGAAGTCGTACTCCTGTATCTGTTGCATTCACAATGATGACTCCATCTGATTGGATAGTCCGCATTTGTGCTAAATCGAGCCACATTTGCATCACCTCATCCTTTATTTCTGCAGGAAATTCTTGAAAAATTCTTTCAAATTGATGATTTGAGAGGGTTGCTCGATTTTCTTTATACTTCTCTGGATCGCTTTCGTGGTTTAACTCTAACGACTGTCTAATTCCTTGTAATAATATATTAAATTCTGGTTCATAATTAGGATATTTTGTAGCATAAATACCTACTGATCTACAACAAATTTCAAGTATATCACCAAAGTTGGCGTCATTCTCAGCTAAATTGATCAGAATATTTTGTTTTCTAATGAGTTCCTCCCCTTGCAAATCCCTATAAACAACTGGGATTGCTAACTCAATCATTACGTTTGTTAAATTCTTATTTGCTTCATTAAAATTGTTTGATCTGACGAATGAACTATCCCAATTTTTTATATTTCTAGCCTTTGCAATTTCAGCACAGATAGTAAGTTTGTTTGCTAACTTATCAAATTCAGTTGGTTTAGTTGAATTGGATATTATTCTCTCAAATGCTTGAGTTGAAATCAATTCTAACGACATACTATAAGAAAATAGTTTCAATCTTTTATTTGCATCTCTGATATTTTTGAAATACGTACGGATATGAACCCTCGCCACTGTACCACCACTTAAGCTAAATTTAACTCCC
>JBAXPW010000067.1:0-8240 GCA_037132015.1 Candidatus Roizmanbacteria bacterium | reverse complement strand
TGATGATTCTCACTGTATCACCATGTTGAAGTTTTGCAGGAAACATCTTATTCATAAATAAATTATACTTGTATTGGTTTATTTAGATATTCTAATTGGAATTTGTATATATACCCCAGAGGTAACCGCCCAATGCGATCGTAAAGCCTACAGACATGATAATTGAATATATATCTAGTTGAGTAGGAACAAATTGAATGCCTCCAATTGTAGCAATGACAATTCCGAGTAGGGCAATTACAGAGCTCAATAACCAATTATTTTGCTTTTTTGTAATAACTCTTATAAAGAATATAATTGCTCCAATAGTGATAAGAACTCCTAAAATCATGTGAATATTCAGATAAAGATCCTGTGAAGAAAATTTCCATAATTCTTTTGTGGAAGCATTTTCAGGGAAGTGGACATATAAAGTTGTATAAATACCAAACAAAAATTCTCCAAGGAGAACAACGAGCATTCCAAAAGCAAATTTACGTAAGAAGAGTGAATTTTCTTTTAAGTTCATATAATCATATTATGAGTGAATTATGTTATAAAATCAATTGTAAAGGATGAAAGCTATTCTTAATATTCCTAAAGAAAAATTAACTATAGTCTATATCCACTATCCTCTAATTATAAAAAAAAGCATGAGATAAACTCATGCTTTTTGTGTGTCCAGGGAGGAGGATTTGAACCTCCGCAGCCGTGAGGCGACAGATTTACAGTCTGTTACGATTGACCACTCCGTCATCCCTGGTATCAAAAAAAAGGTTGTAGTTGGTAGTGAGTAGTTTTTAAAACTTCTCGCTCCACTTGCAATTCCTTAATATTCAACGTAATATTATATCATATCACATATGAAGATTACATTCTTTGAGGTAGAGGATTGGGAAACACCTCTCATAAAACAATTATATCCAGAAGCTATATTATCTTCTGAACATTTGAATTCAGATACTGTAAAACAGTTTTCAGATTCTGAGATTGTTGTAACATTTATTTACTCTTCAGTTAAACAGGACGTAATAGATCAGATGCCAAATTTGAAGTTAATTGCAACGAGATCAACAGGATTTGATCATATTGATGTGGCTTATGCAAAAACCAAAAACATTCCAGTTGTAAATGTACCTGAGTATGGAAGTAGAACTGTAGCAGAACATACATTTGCACTTTTACTTACACTAACTCGTAAAGTTTTTATGTCTATCAGCCAAATGAAGGAGTGCATTTTTGATCATAAAGCATTGAGAGGGGTAGATTTATATCAAAAAACTTTTGGACTTATCGGACTTGGAAAAATTGGAAAAGAAACATTAAAAATAGCAAAAGGTTTTGGAATGAATGTGATTGTATATAATCGATCGCAAGATCAAGAACTCGCAAAGGAGTTGGGTTTTACATATGTAGATTTGCAACAATTAGTTGCGCAATCTGATGTAGTCTCACTTCATCTTCCTTATAATAAAGATACTCATCATATTGTTAACGCAGAGCTCATAAATAATTTTAAGAAAGGATCATATCTTCTTAATACAGCTCGTGGAGGACTAATAGAAACAGATGCTTTACTTGCGGGTTTAGAGTCGGGAATACTTGCAGGAGTTGGTTTAGATGTTCTTGAAGAGGAAAAAGAGTTAGGTGAAGAAATTCAAATTCTAAATGCACATAAGGATAAAAATTTGGATTTACGAATATTATGTATAGATCATGTTCTTATGCATCACCCTCGCGTAGTTGTAACACCACATAATGCATTCAATAGTATTGAAGCATTAAATAGAATTATGCATACTACGCTTGAGAATATTCAGTCGTTCATTGCAGGACAAACTAAAAATTCAGTAAATTGATTTGAGTGTTTCCTGACACATTGTGTTTCTTAAACATATTCTTTATCATGGAATGATATGACGCTGACAGAAGTTTCTTACTACAGTAGACGTTTATTACCCTTCGGTATCATCGTACTTTTGTTTATGATGATATTTTACTACCTTATAAAATTGATGTTTGTTTACATGGATGCCAATAGAGTGGTTCAGATTATGTACAATCCTGTCTTTGGAAAGCTCACCCCGCTTGAAATAAAAAATGCATCTTCATCGGCAGGTATTGATTTTATTTTAGATACAATTGAAGGGAAACCTGTTACGGCAACTGAGGCAGCTAAAGTATATTTTATTCCTGAACCAGAAACAAAATTGGGATTTAAGCAAAAAATTAAAACGATGGCAAAAGTAGTAAATATCGATTCTGAAACAATCAGACATAAGCTGACCAATTTAGATGCGGTATATGAAGATGGTTTGTCGACGATGTCAATAAATATATCAAATTATAATTTTAAGTATGAGTATAATTTTCAACAAAATCCTGATATGTTTCAACAGACAGCCCCAATAGAACAGTCTTTAGCTGAACAGTCTGCAAAGGAATTATTTACTCAGTTGGATCGATATCCTACGGAATTAGCTCAAGGACAATCACAACCAATATATTTTATTTATGATCCACTTAATAATGCGATGCAGGTTACGGATAGGCCAGAAAAAGCAAATTTAATTGAGATAGATTATTTTAGACCTGAAATAAATTCATTTTCAATAGTATCACCAAAATTTTTTAATAGTCAAAATTTTGCTCTGATTGCGAATCAGGAGGGAATCTACCGTGTATTACGTGCTCAGATTAAGTTCTTTGAAAAATCAGATCAACAAGTGGGATTGTATCCTGTGATAACAGGTGATGAGGCATTTCAAAAACTTAAAGATGGAAAAGCATTGATTATTTCAAATCCAAATAATAGTCAATCTGTAACAATAAAAAATATGTTTATGGCGTATTTTGATCCAGATACTTATCAACAGTATTTACAACCTGTCTATGTTTTTGTAGGTGATAATGACTTTGTAGCATATGTACAAGCAGTTTCAGATTCGTATATTGAGGGAGCAATAGTGGATAAACCTAGTCAATAAATGATATATTTTGATTTATCCAATCAACTACATTTCGTGTATCGGCAAATCGATCAAGGCTTTTTAAGATGACGATTACATATTCTCGACCATTCTTTTTATAAAAGGTTACGAGATTTTCTCCGGCAAGTTCAGTATATCCAGTTTTAAGACCACCAATTCCCGGAAATTCACCAAGTAGTTTGTTGACATTTACTAGGCGATGAAAATATTGATAATTTTCATCTGAAATAACAATTTCTTTGGTACCAACGATATGTTTCAGACTTGAAGTGAGTAAGAGTTCTCTTCCTGCAAGTGCAAGATCTTTTGGAGTTGTCATTTGTGCGGGATCATCTAAGCCTGATGGATTTCTAAATGTAGAGTTTTTCATATGAATCTGTTGAGCTTTTTCATTCATTTTTATCACAAAAGCATCGATTCCATATTCTTCCGCAAGCGCCATAGCGGCATCATTCCCTGAATAAACTAAGAGTCCGTATAATAAATTCTCAACTGATATCTTTTCTCCAGCAATTAATCCCATTACTTGTCCTTCATTAAATGAGTGTTTTATTGTTATGATATGATTAAGTTTATATATATCAGTTGCGACAAGAGCAGTTATGATTTTTGTTGTTGATGCTGGATAAAATTTATTGTTAATATTTTTTTCAAATAATGGGGTAAACGTTGTTAAATCTGCAATAAAGATACCTTCTGCTGAAACAATTGGCAGAGAATTATTTGAAACAACTGGAATATTATTTATAGAAGTTTGAGTAATCCCATGAATGGGAAGAAAATGAGATTTGTCATATGCAAATATATGATAATAATAACTATCTCCCGGATAGAAGAGAAGGAGACTAGTTAAGATCAGAAATAACACAATAATTCGTATCTTTCGTAACATAAAATATACTACAAAGTTTAAAGTAACTAACAGATATGTTAATTACAATAATTATTATACATGGTTATATTAGATCTTTTTCTTTACCTGTATACACAGCTCATTGAGTTGTTCTATTGTTGCTTCAGATGGAGCTTCCATGACTGCAGTTTTACCACCTGATGAAGATGGAAAAGCCATAACTTCACGGATAGAAGGTTCACCAAGAACGGCCATTAAAAATCGATCTATGCCGGGAGCAACACCACCATGAGGAGGTACACCATAAGTAAATGCTGTAAGCATATGTTCAAACTGATTTTTTTGTTCTTCTGTAAATCCGATGAGATCGAATACTTTTTGTTGTACTTCTGTTTGATGGATTCTAATACTTCCTCCCCCAACTTCAAATCCATTAAGTACAAGATCATGTTGAAGTCCACGTACTTTTAAAGGATCTGTCTCGAGAAGTGGAATGTCATCTGGATGTGGAGATGTAAACATATGATGAGATGGTGCAAATTTTGATTTTCCTGATCCATGATAAAAGTCATCTGAACTTTGCTCAGTAAATAATGGAAAATCAAGAGTCCATGAAAAAGCTAACTCATTTGGATCATTTTTATCTTTTCGAAGGTCGGGTTTATCTGTGCCATATGTTTTCATCACATCTTTATGTGCTAATCGTGGCCATGGTGTTTGAGAAATATGTTTTTCAGGTAGGAATTTATTCACCACTTCGGTAAACATTTTTTCAATCAATTGAAGAATATCTTCCTGTGTAACAAAAGACATTTCCATATCAAGTTGAGTAAATTCTCCATAAGCACGGTCTTTTCGTGGATCCTCATCTCGAAAACATCGTGCAAATTGAAAGTATTTTTCTATTCCTGCTACCATCAACATCTGTTTATATTGTTGAGGTGATTGTGGCAGAGCATAAAACTTTCCTTGTTGAAGTCTTGATGGTACTATAAAATCACGTGCTCCTTCTGGAGTTGTCTTTGTTAAGATAGGAGTTTCAATCTCTAAAAACCCAAGATCAGTAAGATATTGACGAATAAATGTTGCAATATGAGATTTGAGAGTCAGATTACGAATCATACGAGTTCTTCGTATATCAATATATCTATATTTCAGACGGATTTCCTCATCTACTTCGTATCCATCGGTATTGATAGGTAATGGAAGAGGTTGAGCTTTTGTGATAATGGTCGCTGTTTTTGCTTCAACTTCGATAGTTCCTGTTTTCATTTTTGGGTTAATGAGTTTTTCTGGTCGCTCTTTTACAATTCCCGTTATATGCACAACATCTTCAGGTGAAAGAGATTTTAATTCTTCTCCTCCAATAATTTGTACAGTGCCACTTCTATCTCTCAGATCAATAAAAACTATTTTTTTATGATCGCGTTTTGTGTCTACCCATCCATATAAATCTACCGTTTCTCCAACCATTTTTACAACCTCTTCTATAAAGTATTTTTTCATATGTGTATTTTCAATTTAACGATTTATTATAGTGCATTCTATAGCCCATGTAAAGCCTACAGATCTGTCTTAATCTAGATTTATAGCTACGAGTTTTCCCTGTGGTTTTGTGGTTCCGTTCCATGTGTTAACATCAAGCTTATAAATTAGTTCAAGATCCATTCCTTTTGATAATTGTGGAAAAAGCTCAGCTTTATTAAATGCAACAATTTCAAAATTCTGGCGAATACTATCATCTTTTATCATAATTTTTAGATGATTTTGTTGTTTTCCCATAATCTTTGCTTCAACCAATTGAGCTTGAGCAAAAAAACTTGGTTCTGAATTACCAATTCCAAAAGGTTGTAATTGAGATAAGATGGTGTGTGTTTCTACTGTGGCACCTTTTAAGGGCATATTAATATCAGCTTCATATAATGGAATGAGTGCTTCATCAGTAATTTGTTCTGTTCCTATTTTTTCTGCATATTGTTGAAAGGATTGAATTTTATTCTTATCAATTCTAAACCCTGCAGCTTGTTTATGACCACCTGCTTCAATTACATATTTGCCTTTTGCCTTTTTGAGAAAATCTATGATATGAAATGATGATATCGATCGGGCAGATCCTTTATAAAATCCATCTGCATTAGTTATCACGAGTGTTGGGCGATGATATTTTTCTACTATTTTTGATGCAATGAGTCCAATTATTCCTTCATGCCATGCTTCATTTACCAATACTATAATGTTAGGTAAGGTTCCTTTTTTTTGAAGTTCTTCTACTTGATTGATCGCATCAGTAACAGCGATTTTCACCATATTTTGTCTATCTACATTTAGTTGTCCGACTTTGGTTGCTAGTTCGTATGCTTTTGTTTCATTTGTTGTGCAAAGTAATCGTAATGCATCAAGAGCATGTTCTAGTCGTCCAATTGCATTGATACGAGGAGCGATCACAAAACCAATTTCGTAGGGAGAAATTTGTTTATCTCCAATTCCTGATTGTTCCAAAAGTTGTTTAATTCCAACTCGTTTAACGTCTGAAAAAACAGTAAGGCCGTGTTTGACGAGACTTCGAGAATGTCCAACCAATGGAACTAGGTCTGCAATAGTTCCAATACTTGCTAATGACGCGTAGTCATATTTGAAATTATGTTGAAGTATCTCTAAAGTATCTTTTTTAATTTCTGATTTGAAATGATCAAAAATTGCTTTAGAAAAAAAGTATCCAACTCCTGAACCAGATAGTTGAGGAATATGAAATATGGCTACAGCATCATCTGGATTTGTATCTCCCCGAAGATGGTGATCTGTAACTATGACTTGAATTCCAATAGATTTTGCATACGTTATTTTCTCAGAAGCAGTTATTCCATGATCAACACTAATTATGAGATCTGGATTATATTTTTCTTTTATCGCATCAATTCCTTTGATTGAAAAACCATATCCTTCATGAATTCTATGAGGCACATAGGGCATCACATGAAATCCAAGTAAATGAAGTGTTTCCCAGACTATTGATCCCCCAGTTATCCCGTCTGCATCATAATCTGTATACACCACAATTGTTCCATTATTGTTCTTCATTTTTTGTAACAATACAAGCGTTTTTTTTAATTCTTTTTCATATCCAAAATTATGTAACGTCAAATCGAGAGGTGATGCTGGATTGAGAAAATTTGGTATATCAACTATTTCTCTATTTTTCAAAATTGTCTCAACTATATTTTGTGGAGATATTTCTGATAATGATAACGATGTTTTAAATGTAAGATTCATAATGTTCAAGTATAAACTATTCTATGAGTTTTTCATCAGAAGGTGAGGAGAGAGATTTAGTTGATTCGAGTCTTTGTTCTATCGTTGTGAGTTGTTTTGATACCTGATTAGATTGATTATATGCGTTTGTGATATGTTTGTTTAATATAGAAAAGGATTCAGCTGTCTTATCATAATCTTTACGTAATGCTTGCAAAATTTTTAGGATTTCTTTTGCTTGTTCTTGTATTCGTTGACCTTCAAAAGACATAAGAATGGCTTTCATATAGGCATAAAATGAAAGGGGAGACACAGGAAGAATTCTTAAACTTCCAGCAAAATCAAAGAGTTCAGGATCGTTGATTATTTCGTAATATACAGACTCAGATGGAATATACATGAGTGCATAATCTACTGTTCCTTCTTGAGCAAGAATATATTTTTTACTAATATCTTGTATGTGCTTTTTTACGTCTCGTGTAAAGTCTTTTTTTGCCTGAATTTTTTCAGGTTCGTTTGATGCTTGTATAAGTTTTCTAAAATTATCAATGGGGAATTTTGCGTCAATTGGAATAAGTCCTTGTGATGTTTTGATTACTGCATCTACTTTTTCGCCACTCTTAAATGTGTATTGTGTGGCAAATGTCTGATGAGGAAAATGTTGGGTTAATAAATCTGTGAGGATCTGTTCACCAATATTTCCTCTGAGTTTTGGTGATTGGAGAAATTGTTGTAATTCCTGCATTGATCTTCCTATCTCTGAGAATTGTCCGATGCTTTGATTGACTTGTTGCATCACCTCTGCTGTCTTATCAAGCCGATTATGAAACATGTTGAGATTTTGTGTGAGTTTGTTATCAAGTGTAACTTGTGTTTGGTCAAGGCGCTGATTGATTTGTTGAAGCCACTGCATCATCTCAGGAGACATTTTATTTTGTTCAAGTCCACGAAGTTTGTAGAGTATAAAAAAAATACTTACGAGACTTAATATTGATACGATGATTATGACAAATAGTTCCATAAAATTAGTATAACACATAGGTGAACGATCATTCAATAAATTAAACATCTTGTAGTTGATAGCTTTTAGCTTATTATAATATGTTGATGGCTTTTTATCAGACCGAAATGTTAATGTCATAGTATACCGAAATGAAAATGTCATACCC